>JANMDL010000210.1:0-12439 GCA_031376295.1 Chitinophagales bacterium | reverse complement strand
GGCGGCGGTAATCATCAGCCCTTGTATTATACTCAGCAATAACTGCCTGAATGACAAAAATGTGGCTTTCATTGAACGGGGTGGCTGCTGCATTGTACCTGGTTCCATAGGCTCGTTTTCGTAAATTAGTGAGCAGGTTGGCCCCATAATCAGTTCAAGAAAAATAACATGCACCGGGGAGAAAATATCGGTAACCCGCCAGCCGATGAGCAATGGCAGCATTACAATTAGTATGATGGGGATATGGATGGATACAATGTACCGGATGGCTTTTTTAAGGTTATCGTAAATCTTCCGGCCCAGCGCCACAGCTTCTGTCATGTGTGCCAGGTCGTCATCGGCAAGTATAAGCGAGGCAGCGCCTTTTGCTACCTCGCTGCCACGTTTGCCCATGGCAATACCGATATGGGCAGCTTTTAAGGCCGGGCCGTCATTTACTCCATCGCCCGTCATGGCCACCACTTCCCCATTTTCTTTCAGCGCATCAATTACTTTCAGTTTGGCTTCCGGAAACATCCTTGCGAAAATGTTCACCTGCTTCACCCTTTCCTGCAGTTGCTGCCTGCTTAATGCCAGCACTTCCTTTCCGGTAAGCACTTCATGGTTATTGCTTAAGTGAATCTGCCCTGCTATGGCGAGTGCAGTTTCGGCATAGTCACCTGTTATCATTTTTACTGCAATTCCTGCATCGCTGAATGTTTTTATGGTTTGTGCAATATTTTCTTTAGGCGGATCCTGGAATGCTATCAACCCAAGAAATTCAAATTCAAATTCTGATTGTGATACCGGCCACCTGCTTTCCTTCCAGCTTCCCCTGCCAACACCCAGCACCCTGTAACCCTGGCGGGCATAGGCCAGCGATTGCTCTTCTGCCTCTTTCATCCTGCCCACCGTCAGGGTACTTTGCCGCAAAATAGCTTCCGGTGCGCCTTTGGCTGCAATAACCGTTTCACCAGCATCATTTTTAAAGATATGCGTCATCATAGGCGGGGTGCCGCCAATGGGATATTCATGTACCTGTTTAAATTGCTGCCGTTGATCCGGCACTGCCGTTTTTTCATATAAACTGTGGATGGCTTTTTCCATCGGGTCAAAAGGATTTGTTTCACTGCTCCACATAGCATAAGCCACTAATTTTTCCGGCAACTTTGCTGTATCATTCACTTCAATTGATGTATGTAACACTGCATCATATACATAGTCAATATGCATTTTATTTTGCGTAAGGGTACCAGTTTTATCAGCACAAATTACGGTGGCACTGCCCAGCGTCTCCACATATTGCGGCAGTTTTACTATAACATTGCTGCGCAGTAAACGGAATGCCCCTAATGCCTGGAAAGTGCTGAAAGCAACCGGTATTTCTTCGGGCAGTATACTCATGGCCAATGTTAATCCTTTGAGAAAAGATTCAATCATATTACGGGATTGATAATAATTAACCCCTACCACTACTAAAAATGCAGCGGCTCCAACCCAAACCATTGTACGTACAAAAGAACGGATCTGCAACTGCAATGGCGTTTTTACAATCACAATCTCCCTCATCGAAAGACCGATTTTCCCCATCATGGTTTTTAACCCTACTGAAGTTACTTCTACAGTGGCGCTGCCGCTTGTTACCAGGGTTCCTTTATATACTGCTGCTTTAACAGTTTTACTCACTGCAAAAGATTCACCCGTAAGTATTGATTCATTGAGCGAAAAATCGTTTGCAGCTATTATTACTGCATCCGCTCCCACCACTTCACCTTCTTCCAGCAGCAGCAGATCATCCGCTACAATCAACGCTGTATCAATCAATTCTTCCCGGCCATTCCTCAATACTTTTGCCCTGGCCGCTGATATATTTTTTAATGCCTGTACAGCATTTTTACTCCTGTATTCCTGGAACAGGGAAATGCCGGCCACAATAAAAATGGAAACAAGCATGATGATGCCTTCCTCGTATCTGCCAACACCAAAATAAATAACACAGGCAACAAGCAGCAGTAAAAACATGGGCTCCAGCACCACTTCCTTCAGCACCTTCAAAAAAACACGATCATCCTGCATTTCAAGTGTGTTAGATCCATGCTGGCTGCGGCTTATAGCTACTTCTGCATCAGTTAAGCCCCTTTCTTCTGTAGATTTTACCATCCCTGCCGGTTTAGTTTCATATAAAGCATAGTTAAAATAATGCTGCACACAAAGTAAGAAAACAAAAAAGAAATCTGTTAATTCTCGTCATGTATGGTACTGAGATTTTACAAACAACCAGGAGCATTTCAAATTTTCGCTGGCTGGTGGGAACACCCGTACATTGGCTTTACTGTTTACTTTATTGTATCTGCAATATGGCTGGTGCCTGACAAGCGGATTGAGAAAGTGCCGGGTAAATAAAGACAGTAAACAACTACCTGCCTGTTGTCTTTTTCTTTTTTATCTTTTTGGGCGTACCGGCAGCAACCAGCTTAAAATAACTTGCTTTAAACCTGCCATCAACCACTTCGCCCTGCACCTGTACCTTACGTATGGCATTGCAAAAACCATTTGACGCATGAGCGTCGCCATAAGCATCAATATGCATCCCGTCAACATAATATGCAATACCTTTTATACGCACTGCAAGGGCACAATCTCCGCCCTTCATGCCAAACTTGCACATTCCGCAGGAAGCCTCAGCCAACAGCAGTTTTTTTGAAGGATCCGCAGCAGTGACATTAATAGCTGTATCCTGGCTACAGGCAACAGTACTCATTATGCTTAAAAACAATACCAGAAAAAATGATTTCATAAAAAAGAATTTAAATGAATGATTTACTAAAGTTACTGATAAATATAATACCTGTACTGCATGGTGAATTACAAATTACGGCACTTGATGGTTTTGTACCCGCTTCTGCCCCCTGCTGTTTATTCATGCATACACAGCACAGGCGTATGGGTATGATGAATCAAATCCTGCGTTTTACTCCTGCTGAAAAGCCTGTCTACCAGATGGTGTTTTTTGGGTATCACCACTATCCAGTCAATTTTTTCCTTTTCTGCAAACCAGTTGATGCTGTAGGTGATATCTGCTGATAAAATTGTATGGTACTCCGGCCTGAACTCCTTCAGCAACTCATTAATGTACATGCCGTCAAGTATTTTTTCTGCCGGCGTTGCCTCCTCTTCATCAAAAACGATATTCAGTACATGCAGTTCAGCATTAAAGTCAACCAGCAATTTTTTCAGCGGCCCTACCGGTGTTGTTTCCACTACTTTTTCATAATCGCAGGCAAAGCACATCTTTCTCACAGGGATAAATTCCGCTTTGGGTGGCACCACCAGCACAGGGAAGGTGAGCTGCCTGATTACCTTAATTGTATTACTGCCCACCACCAGCCTGGTAAGTGCATTTTTACCCGAAAGTCCCATTACAATCATATCCGGTTTTTGCTGGTTACATAATTCAGCGAGCCCGTCGGTAAGCAATGTATTTTCAGAAAGTGTATGTATAGTAATGGTACGCCTCAACTCACCCTGAACCCTTTGTTTAAACTGTTCAAGTTCGAAATTTGCTGCATCCTGCATTTCATGGGGTGTTACAAACGGATAGCCAAAAGCCGACACCGGAATGGCCAGTTCATAAGTATGGTAAAGCAATAGTTCGGCGCCGTAAAACTCTGCCAAGTTTCCGGCAAAAATGGCTGAATTGGCTGATGCTTCCGAAAAATCAACCGGTGCAATAATCTTTTTCATACTCCTTATTTTTACGGTGAAGTAAAAGCGTAGCACCTGCAATACTCATGACAATGAGCAGGTAAAGAGATGATTTTCATCTGCCGATGATATAAACGGGTAAAGCTGCCCAATCAAACAGATAACGCCAGGCCGTTATGCCACATATATTTTTTGCTCAATTCCTTCACATGGCATAAATTTATGGTCAGAATACACTTTATTAAAAACAATCCGGCAATGAAAAGACAATTATTACTACTGATGACAGTTTGCGGTTTGGCTGCACATGGCCAGCCTGCAACCAATACCAAACCAGCCAAGGGTTTCAAAAAGACACTGATTGGCTTCAGTATTTCAGCAGATTACAATAACCGTGTATTAAAAAACAACGATGGTGCCAGTTCAGGCAATTTTATTATTGACTTGCGGAACAAACAGGAAACGGGCAGGATTGGACTAACGTCAGGAGTAAATATTTGTTTCAGTGTTACAAATCAAACCGAATTTGAAACGGGGATACAATATTCCCTCAAGGGTTATCAAACTGAAAAATATGACCTGGTGTACATCGTACCCGACCCTGCTGCACCGGTAAGGGCAAAATTCCTGTACAATTATCACTATATTGACGTTCCTTTAAAAATCAATTTCATAAAAGGAAACAGGAAGCTGCGTTTTATTGCAGCAGCAGGTTTTGTAACCAATATTCTTTTAATCGCAACGGTAACCCAGGATCTGGAATATGCAGGTGGTAAAACGTCGAAAAGTACAAGTGAGTCAGGCTATAAATATAATAAAATCAACATTTCTCCCATGATCAGTTTTGGAGCAGATTACAGATTAAACCACAAGATGTATTTAAGAGCCGGCCCCACTTTCAGGTATGGTATACTGAAAAACATAAATTCCCCGGTTACGGAACGTTTATGGAATGCCGGGCTGAATATTGGTTACTATTACAGCCTTAAATGATATGGTGCCTGCACCTTACTTATCAAAGTGTATAATTATCACTCATTTTCAGCAGTTTACTGCTTACCATCAATAATTAAAGGCGTATTACCCTTACCCATCACAATTACTTTCGCATTCTGGCTTAGTGCCAGTTCCTTCATGGCCTTTATCTGCTCGTACTGCAACTGCTGGTCGGTAAGCCCGGTATTGATAATGCGCTGGTAGTCGGAAATACCCTGTGCCTCCACCCTCTTGCGTTCGGCCTCCTGCTTTTCCTTCTGCAGTACAAACTCCATCTTCTTGGCATCCTGCTCGGCATTTATCTTGGATTCAATGGAAGCCTTTACTGAATTTGGCAGTGCAATATTCCTTACCAGCAACTGCTCCAGCATCAGCCCACGTTTTTTAAAATCGTCTTCAATACTTTTATAGATACGTTGCTGAAATTCGTCACGCTTATTGCCAAACAGGTCAACGGCCTGGTAATAAACCGCATTGTCCCTTATCTTGGTGCGGGTAATGGGTCTTACAATTTTATCCCGGTAGTCATCCCCGGTTTCCCTCAGCAGTCTAGGTGCATCCGCAGCAACCACCCTGTACAAAACAGTAAGGTCAATGGTAACTTCCAGCCCGTCGCTGGTGAGCACCCGTATCGCATCATCACCTGCCTTGTCGCCCTCGTCATGTACGCCGCTCATCGTGTAATTCTGCGTTTTCACATCTATTCTTCTTACATCCAGCAGCGGGTTAATAAAATGCAGGCCGCTGTTCATCACATCATTCTGTATGCTGCCAAACAGCACTTTCACACCCACATCACCGGCATCAATCTGCTTTACACAGGAAGTAAGGATGCCCAATGCAATAAAAAGGAAACCAACAATACGGCCCACCGGTTTAAATTTTTCCAGGGCGGGATTGTTTCTTAAAAAAATAGCTGCTGCTATTAAAATGATGAGACCCAGTATTACTAATAACATGGCTGTAAATTTATATATGCAAGTTCATCAAAAAAAAGGATATCCGCATATTTTTTCAGGCAATTCAAAACTTTGGCACAACCCGGCTGTTGTGGTGATTAATGAGGCCAGGTAAAGGAAACGTACTGTCCCGTATTTTACTGAAATGCAAGCCTGACATGCATGTATCAGGACATTTATGCCGCTTTTTCCGCCACAGTATGTGCCACAGTAAGCTTATGCACCCTGATAATTTTTGCCCAGTTCAACAACCGGATGATACCGTAAGTGGGATCAAGCTCATACCAGCGGAAACCGAAATTGGTAGAGGATGGATTTTTGTGGTGGTTATTGTGATAACCCTCACCCATCATCAGCAAATCAACAGGGAAGAGGTTGGTGGAAGTATTTCGCATTGTAAAATTAACTGTACCGTATTTATGCGCAAACCAGTTGATGATCATTCCATGTACCGGCACCATTAAAATATGTACCGGCAGCAGCAGGAACCACCAGGCCGAAGGCGCAAACTGTACATACACAGCAATATAAATACCAATCCAGGCCAGCCTCGACCATACTGAATGACCGATTTTATCAAGTAGTGGCCAGTCGGGCAGGTTTTTAAGAAACCGGGACTCCACAGGAGTACTTTTATTGAATATGCCGGAAGACACCTGGCGGGCACGCCACATCATTGTAAACAAATTGCTATCGTATTTTGGCGAATGCGGATCCAGTTCAGTATCAGTATAAGCATGGTGCATGCGGTGCATAATACCATAAACCCTTGGGCTTAAATAAGAGGAACCTTGTGTTATGTATGCAAATAGATAAAAAAAACGCTCCCAGGATTTATTCATGCTGAAGGCACCATGAGCAGCGTAACGGTGCTGCAGAAACGTTTGCATAAAAAGAGACAGGTACCAGTGGCACACAAAAAAGAGGAGTATAAATATCATTATCAAAAAATCATTATTGTTTGATAATGATTCCCCAAAGTACTGTTTTTAACCCAGACTCAGTCATTTCATTCCAGATTCGTTAATAATTTAACATTGTGTTTTATTCACATAGCATTCATCCCTATGTGTTATTGCCCGGCAGCAACAGATTACAGCTTAGTGTTGCTCTTTTTTGCACAGCATTGCAAACGGTTGCAGCAATACTGAGCACCCGAAAAAAAATCTCTTCACTGATAAAAAGAAAATAATTTCACCCATATAATTCAATTATTCAATAACTTACTACCCATAAAATGATTCACTTTCATACCATTACAATATGAATGAAATTGTAAACTGTGCAGCTTATTCAGAGGGTAAAAGGGTTGCTGATGTAAGCCTTAATGATGTGCATGCTGTTTTAAAAGAACAGAACCAGTTTGTGTGGATAGGACTGCATGAGCCTTCTGAAGCAATACTGAACAGCGTGCAGCAGGAGTTTAACCTGCACGAACTGGCAGTGGAAGATGCACACATGGCACACCAGCGGCCCAAAGTGGAGCAATATGCCGATTCTATTTTTGTAGTACTCCGCACTGCGCAGATGAACCAGGAACACCATACCGAATTTGGAGAAACACATTTTTTTGTGGGCAATAATTTTATTGTTGTGGTAAGGCATGGCTCCAGCGTTCCCTATACCGAAGTAAGGGCAAGATGTGAATCAACACCAGAACTGATGAAAAAGGGACAGGGTTTTGTGCTGTATGCTGTGATGGATTTTATTGTTGACCGGTACTTTCCGGTAGTGCATGAACTGGAACTTGAACTGGAATCAATTGAAAAGAAAATATTTAAAGAAAAGCCAAGCAGGGAAACAACCGAACAGATTTATGATTTAAAAAGAGAACTGCTAGAAGTAAAACGGGCAGTATCGCCATTGGTTGACATCTGCAACCGGCTGATGCGTTTCGACATCAAATGTATTTCAGAAGAAACACGTCCGTATTTCAGGGATGTATATGACCATGTGATACGGATAAATGAGATGGTAGACAATACCCGTGAATTGCTTAACAGTGCCATGGAAGCGAACTTTTCACTCATTTCCATTGCGCAGAGTGATGTATCCAGAAAATTTGCCGGCTGGGCAGCCATTATTGCAGTACCTACTATGGTGGCAGGGTTTTACGGTATGAATTTTAAGTTTATGCCCGAGCTTTCCTGGCATTACGGATATTACACCGTTGTTGCAGTAACCGTTTGCATTTGCGTTACATTGTATTATTTCTTCAGGAAGTCTGGCTGGCTGTAGCAGCCATTTATGCCCGGTAAGTCGATGGGATTAATACAGCCTGCATAATCAATTACCGTATGATTATTTCACATACTTCTTAAACAAATCAATAGTACGCTGCCAGGCCAGTTTTGCAGCAGCCTCATTGTAACGTGCAGGAGCTGTATCATTATGGAAAGCATGGTTCACCCCTTCGTACATGAATAGTTCGTAATTAATATTATTTTTCTTCAGCGCTTCCTCGTACGCCGCAATACCGGCATTCACCCTTTCATCAAGCGAGCCATAGTGCAATTGCAAAACTGCCTTTATTTTGCCCACCTCTTCTGCAGCAGGCTGGCGGCCATAAAAAGCCACTGCAGCCTTTAATGCCGGCACCTTTACTGCCAGGTTATTGGCCATGGCACCACCCCAGCAAAAGCCAACGCAACCAACGCTGCCATTGTAATCTTTCCGGGTGGCCAGGTAGTCAAATACATTGATGAAATTCTGCAGGTTGTCCTCCGCTTTCAGTTCCTGGAATTTCTGCCTTGCTTCATCCTCATTGGCAGGTGCCGCAGCAATTGCCGATAAGGCATTGGGTGCTATCGCCAGAAAACCCTCTTTGGCTGCACGCCGGGCCACATCTTCAATATGGGCATTCAGCCCGCGGTTTTCGTGGATAATAATAATGGCGGGGTATTGCTTTTCCTCCTTTGGCCTGGCTATGTATGCCGACATATTGCCGGGCACACCTGGATAGCTGATTCTTTCGGTAAATAATTCATCCTCACCGGTAACTGCCGCATTTGCCGCATTTACTTCTATCATTGGAAGCACCGTCATGGCCGCAGTAATGCTGCCCGTAATTAGTACCAGGCGGCGGATAAATTCACTTCTTGACAAGGGAGTATGTGTATAATCGTCGTAAAGGTTGATGATATCCTGGTTCATATTTTTTTATTAAAGTTAGCTTTTTTACTGCACAGATAAAACAGGTTGATACAAAAAAGTATTTACGGCACTGCCTTAGTTTGAGTAATTATGATAAGAACAACGCTGCTGCGCAGCTTTCGTCTTGCCGCAGAAAGCACTAAAACACAGAAAAATACAAAAACAGCGCCTCTGTGTTTTAGTGGCAATAAATATTTTTTGAAATTATGGCACTACTGTATTTGCTTTTACACAGCCAGCAAAACCGCTACATAATGGCAAACGGCTGCCGCCAGCACAAAAAAATGCCAAATTGCATGACTCCATTTAAAGCCTTGTTTCAAATAAAAGAAAACGCCAATGGTATACAGGCCGCCGCCAATAACAATAAAAGTCATTACATCGGCCGGTAATGCGGTAAAAAAGCGCCTGCCACCAGCAAAAAGTATCCAGCCCATCAGCAGGTAAATGATAACAGAAATTATCTCAAAACGGCCGGTAAAAAACACCTTAAAGAAAATACCCAGGATGGTGAGGCCCCACAATACCGAGAGCAGGGTGATGCCAAAAGCATTTTGAAGATAAATAAGCAGAAAGGGCGTGTAAGTACCCGCAATTAAAAAATAGATGCTGATATGATCCAGTATTTCCAATATCCGCTTTACATGCGGTTGCTGAAAACTGTGGTACAGGGTGGAGAAGCTGAACAGCATTAAAAAACTGAATCCATAAATACTTGCCCCCACAATGCCCGGCACATTGGCATTTTTTGCAGCCAGGGCAGTTAATATGGGGATGCTGATGATGCCAAAAAGGATACCGAAAGCATGTATGATGCTGTGTACTGCTTCCTGCTTCAATGTAAATCCTGTATTGGCGGGGTTTGAATTCATTATTATGCTGTAGCTATTTCAATGTAATAAACAAAGGTAAGCAATCAGCATTACCCTACCCGCAAGAGGCACTGGCTTAATTTCACTATGCTGGCTCAACAGCTGCATTACTTTGTTAAAAAAAACCAAAATACGCAACAGGTACAACAAATGCCATTATTTATTCCTATTTTTAAAACAGTTTGATTTCCGGAATGATGCAATTAATCAATACTTTTTTACGAACTACTATACCTTCGCATGAAGCATATCATACATCGGTTGAAAACGGTTTTTTTACTTTTACTCCTTACAAGTATTTACGGGCAGTTTATTGTGGCCCAGCAATTGAATTGCAATTACAAGGCGCCAGTGGTTAATATTGATTTTGGAACTGCTGATACAGAAGCTGCCGTTGATTTTTCATCCCTGAAAAATTACAGAAAGGCAAAAAACGATTGCCCGGATGATGGGCGTTTTGCCATTACTCCCTTTACCATCAATTGCTTTGGAAGCAGGTGGCACAGTTTGCCGCAGGATCATACACCAAACGATGCAATTGGTAAAATGATGGTGATAAATGCCGCTGAAAAACCGGGCGTTTTTTTTCAATACAGTGCAACTGGTCTTATACCGGGTTCCACGTATGAGTTTTCTGTGTGGCTGGTCAATATCTGCAGCCGTGCCAGTGGCTGCACACCCACCCCGCCTTCTATCAGCATCACCGTACAGGCAGACAATGGGAAACTGATTGGCCTGTTTGATACAGGATTACTCTTACCTTCTGATGAACCCAAATGGCAAAAATTTAATGGCCAGTTCAGAATGCCGCCGGGCACTGCATCAATAGAACTCAGTATGAATGATATTACCAATGGAGGCTGTGGCAACGATTTTGCCATGGACGATATCATCATCAGGGAATGCATACCGGAGCAGCCACCGGTAAAAGCCCCGCCAAAACCTGTGCCCCTTACCAAAACCATTATACCTCAAAGTAAACCTCCCGTAAAAGAATTTCCGGCTGCACCAAAGCCTGCTGCAGAAAAACCTGAAATTAAAACCCCGCCAGGCATAAAGCCAATTCCCGAAAGAAAACAAGTTACTGTTCCTCCTGCCGTTATTGAAAAAACTTTACCAGTACCAAAACCCCTTGCTACCCGTGCCAACCCGGTAATTAAACAGGTTGTAACAGAAGAAGCCGAACTAGTGATTGATCTTTATGACAATGGAGAAATAGATGGCGACACTGTAAGCATTTACCACAATAACCAATTGATTGTTTCCCGTGCAGGCCTTTCTGCCAATGCGGTTACTGTAAAAATAAAAGTGGATAAGCAGCATCCCCACCACGAGCTGGTGATGGTAGCCAACAACCTTGGTTCTATCCCTCCCAATACCTCATTAATGGTGATTACTGCCAACAAAAAGCGCTACGAAGTCTTTATATCTGCCTCTGATGAAAAAAATGCAAAGATTGAAATTGATTTAAAGGAGTAAATTATTCTGTCACAGTTTTCTATTTACCCTCCCACACTGTTAACCTCTATCCAATACCCATCAGGATCCTGAAAATAAATCTGCCTGATGCCATCTGCACGTACATTGATTGTATTGGGTGTTCCCGGCCAGTCGGAATAAGTGATTTTCAGATTAAACAGCGCTTTTATAAAAGCATCAAATTTTGATGTTGTAAAGGCTATATGTACTGCTTTATTAATTACTACATGTTCTTTTACGATAGAGAGAAGGTGTAATTCCCTGCCATCTCCCATCGATAACCATCGGATGCCTTCCTTCTTGGTACGGTTTTCAATCTCCGGCAGTTTCAATACTTTTTTATAAAATTCAGCAGAACGGTCAACATCTTTTACTGAAAGTGCAGCATGATTGAATGTGAAAGCAAAGCCTGTACTGTCCTGCGCCTGCAGCAAACCCACAAGCACAAATGTTGTGACGAGGAGTATTATTTTTTTCATTATTAATACATTTAATTATTTACCTGGCGGCAGCAAATATTACCACCACAAATGGCCATAACATGCTTCTGCAAAATGGCAACAGGTAAATGTATGGTATTACCTGTAAAAATTCAAAAAACAACCTGAACCGTTGCCAATGCCAAAAATGCAGGTACTATTACCTGTTTTTAAAACCGGGGTTTTATACGGGTAAATACAACCACCGCCGGTTGTTACCTTTACAGCCACTGTTTTAAAACTGATTTTTAACCGGTGGAGAAAATAGTTTTGTGTACTCATCACTATATAAACTGTATATTTAATTTCATAAAACCTTATTACTATGTCTTCAACCTTTCCTCCCAAATTCAGAATTTATCCTTCGATAGGAATAGCTAGGCTGGGCAATGGCCCCGCAGAAAAAGATCAGGTAATTTTCAGCCCCGAAATACCCTGGGAAAACCTGTATGATACCGATAAAAATTACCTTACAGAAGATGGCAGGATAAAAAAGCAGGCCCAGCGTTTTTACATATACGAATGCGATGAAAAAGGGGTGCCGGTAAAACAGGCCGACCCTGCAGCCTATTCCATCAATTGGACTGCCGAAGTTGCCAACAAAAAACCATTCTGGTACGATTTTAACAACAGCCTGGATCTTTCCATCCTGTCAGAAAACAGGAACCTGAGCCCCGACTTTGCCATCAACAAACTGGCACCGGGTATTGGCGCTGCACAAAGAAACCTGAATGTGCTGGATGAGGGTAAAAGGCTGGAAGGTGGTTACAACTTCCGCAAAGAACTGATTAACCGCCCCGGCGCTGTAACCGTGGAT
>JANMDL010000167.1:0-7606 GCA_031376295.1 Chitinophagales bacterium | reverse complement strand
CCCACAAAAGCATCTAAAATTCCAAGAATACCACTTTTCGGATTTTCTGAGGCTTTAAGCGCCTGTGCTGCAGCATCTACACCGGGTAATACAATATGTGAACCAAGACGGTACACAAATACCAGCAATAAAGTAAATATTATTTTATTGCGCAGCTCCTCAATGCTCCAGATATTTTTAAGCGTTTGAATAAACTTCTTCACTTTTTTGAACGGTTTTAATGTTGTTGTACGCTGATATTTAAAAGACAGATATGTACAAACACTGTCTCATAGTAAATGCGTCCGCAAATATCGGAAAATTATTTAACTATCTCCACAGAACCTCCGGCAGCCTCAATGGCAACTTTTGCTTTTTCGCTGATAGCGTTCACCTTAAAGCTGTACTTCCCTTTTATTTCGCCATTGCCAAGTACTTTCACATTATCAAACTGGCTGATAAGTCCATTAACATAAAGGTTGGGGAGACTGAACTCGGTAATTTCGTATTTTTCAGCAATCTGGTCAATCTGCCCCAGGTTAAATACTTTGTAGTCAATACGGTTAATATTTTTAAACCCACGCTTAGGAATACGGCGCTGTATTGGCATCTGCCCACCTTCGTGAGCCATTTTGCTTTTGTAACCTGCCCGGCTCTGTCCACCTTTGTTACCTTTAGTAGAAGTGCCACCTTTACCACTTGCCTCACCACGACCAATGCGTTTTTCTTTGTGAGTTGCGCCTTTTGCAGGCTTTAGAGAATGAAGTTTCATTTTTTTTATTGATTTTGAACTTTACGGGGAATCACCCCTCGCAATTAAATAATTATTAACTTATCTGGAAACAAAAAAAATACCTGCTTTACGGCAGGATAGTTTTTTAAGCCATTTCTTCCACTGTCACCAGGTGGTTCACTTTTATAACCATACCCAGTATCTGGGGAGTTGCCTCCACTTCTACGGTGGCATTCATCTTTCTTAAGCCAAGTGCAGCCATTGTTCTTTTCTGGCGTTCCGACCTGTCGATGATGCTTCTAACCTGTGTTATTTTTAACTTTTTCATGTCGTATATTTTAAATACCGGAAACTGGTATCAGGTACACGGCTGGGCATTTTAACCCAGCTTACTGTTACCATCAACTTACCCGTTGAATACTTTTTTAAGTGAAATACCTCTTGTTCTTGCTACCAAAAGTGGTTCACGCAGCGTAGCTAATGCTTTGAAGGTAGCTTTTACCACATTATGAGGATTGGCTGAACCCTGGCTCTTGGCCAACACGTCAGTAATACCTGCCGCTTCAAGCACAGCACGCATGCTGCCACCAGCAATTACGCCAGTACCATGTGCAGCAGGCTTTATCAGAACCTTGGCAGCACCTTCTTTGGCCCATTGCTCGTGTGGTATAGTACCATGCATAACAGGCACTTTAATCAGGTTCTTCTTCGCATCTTCAATACCCTTGGTAATGGCTTCCTGTACTTCTTTTGCCTTACCCAAACCATGACCTACAATGCCTGCTTCGTTACCTACTACAACGAGTGCAGAAAAGCTGAATGCACGGCCACCCTTCGTTGTTTTAACCACACGGTTGATAGATACAACCTTGTCTTTCAATTCCAGATCGCCTGCCTTTATTTTATTTACTATTACGTTTGCCATTTATATTCTTAATTAGAATGTTTGTGAATTAAAATTGCAGACCACCTTCCCTTGCTCCGTCGGCTACAGCCTTTACACGGCCATGATATAAATTACCACCACGGTCAAACACTATACTGCTGAGACCGAGTTCAGTTGCTTTGCGGGCAATATCAGCACCCACCAACTTGCTCTTTTCAGTTTTTGTAACTTTTTGTGCAGCAATATCTTTTTGTTTTGATGATGCGGCGGCAAGTGTTACCCCCCCCTCGTCATTAATCAATTGAGCATATATTTCAGTATTGCTCCTGAAAATACTCAGGCGTGGCTTTGTACCAGTACCTGATACTTTTTTGCGGATGGCATACCTTCTGTTCTGCCTTGCATTGAGTTTCGTATTCATCTTGTTCGTTTTTTCTCCCGATACTGCCGGGAAGTTAATTTTATAATTTGCTGATTAGCTAATCTGCTGATAATACACTCTGCGGACTCATCATCCCATTATCCAGTCAGCACATCAGCATATCATTTTACTTACCTGCTGACTTACCTGCTTTTCTGCGAAGCACTTCACCAGCAAACTTAACACCCTTACCCTTGTATGGTTCAGGCTTGCGCAGGCTGCGTATTTTAGCACATACCTGACCCAGCAATTGCTTGTCAATACTTTCCAGGGTGATTGTAGGGTTTTGCCCCTTCTCCTGTGCAGTAGTAATTTTAAGCTCTTTAGGCACTTCAAAAATGATATTGTGTGAATAACCAAGAGCCAGATCAAGTATATTACCCTGGCTGGCGGCTTTGTAACCCACACCCACCAGTTCTAATTTCTTTTCGTATCCATCCGTAACACCTTTTACCATGTTGCTCACCAATGAACGGTACAAACCATGCATTGCACGATGACGAATCTGGTCAGTAGGACGTCCTACTTCCAAAGCGCCATCTTTCACTTCCACTTTTATGTCCCTGTCAACATTCTGTGTCAGTTGTCCTTTTGGTCCTTTTACAGTTACCACATTATCAGCCCCAACAGTAATTGTTACGCCTGCTGGAATCACTACCGGTTTTTTACCTATACGACTCATAATACTATGATTTATTTTTTTGTTTCAACTTCTGACCGGTCAGCTTAGTATAGTTTCAGCTTAATGTATCAGTAGTTATGATTGTTAATTGTTATCTCCTTACCGGAGCACCTGGTTTAGTAAATGTTACACAGTACCTCACCACCCACATTCTGCGCTTTGGCTTCCTTATCAGTCATTACACCTTTTGATGTAGAAATGATAGCAATACCCAAACCGTTTTTAACACGCTTAAATTCTTCAGGCTTGGCATAAGTACGCAAACCGGGACGGCTCACCCTTTCCAAACTTTGTATAACTGGCAGTTTTGTAGCGGCATTGTATTTCAAAGCAATTTTAATAACGCCCTGTTTATTGTTATCTTCAAACTTGTACTTTAAAATATATCCTTTATCATACAGTATTTCGGTAATGCGCTTTTTCAAATTGCTCGCCGGGATTTCAACAATCCTGTGATTCGCCATCTGGGCATTACGTATTCTTGTAAGAAAATCTGCTATAGGATCAGTTACCATGTTATTATAATTAATTCAGTTTTATAAATTGATTTCTGCTGCCGGCAATAATGCCGGTGTACAGCTTACCAGCTCGCCTTGGTTACGCCGGGTATTTTACCCTGCAAAGCCATTTCACGGAACATTACCCTGGACAGGCCAAAATGCCTCATGTATCCTTTAGGGCGTCCCGTTAACTGGCAGCGGTTTTTCAACCTTACAGGCGAAGCATTTTTTGGAAGTAAATCCAAACCTGCATAATCACCTGCTTTTTTTAACGCTGCCCTTCTGTCGGCATATTTAACGTTCATTGCTTCCCGCTTGCGCTGCCTGGCTTCTACTGATTTTTTTGCCATAATAAATTTTAATTTACGAGTTGTGAATCCACGAACTTGATACATTCGCAATCCGCTGTTCCTTATTCGTACCTGTGTTTATTTTTTTATGTTTTTAAACGGCATCCCCAATTCCTTCAGCAATTCAAAAGCTTCTTCATTGGTGCCTGCTGTTGTTACAAAAGTGATGTCCAGTCCGGTAATCTTGTTTACCTTGTCAATATCAATTTCCGGGAAAATGATCTGCTCTGTAACACCCAGTGTAAAATTGCCACGTCCGTCAAACGACTTATCGTTTACACCTTTAAAATCACGTACACGGGGCAGAGATACTGATACAAACCTGTCTAAAAATTCATACATTTTTACCCCACGCAGCGTAACCCTTGCACCAATCGGCATGTTCTTACGCAGCTTAAAGTTTGAAATGTCTTTTTTAGACATAGTAGCCACTGCTTTCTGACCTGTAATATTCGACAGTTCATCAATAGCTATGTCAATCAGTTTCTTATCTGCAACCGCACCATTTACACCACGATTTAAGCAAATCTTGGTAAGCCTGGGCGCCTGCATTACAGTTTTATAACTGAATTTTTTCATTAAGGCAGGTACTACTTCTTTGGTGTACTTGTCTGCCAGCCTTGGAGTGTATGTTGCTGTACTCATTATTTGATTGCCTCCCCTGATTTTTTTGATACACGAACTAATTTACCATTTTCCCTGGTACGCTTTACTTTGGTAGGCGCACCGGCTTTGGCATCCCACAGCATAACATTGCTGATGGCGATAGGCGCTTCCTGCTTCACAATACCACCCTTGGTATTTTGTGCACTTGGCTTTGTATGCTTGGTTACAATGTTGGTGCCTTCTACCAGCACACGTCCTTTTTCCATTATCACCTCAAGCACCTTGCGGGGCTTCTTAAGGTCTTTATCTTCACCGGTAATTACTACTACCGTGTCGCCTTTTTTAATGTTAAACTTGGGTTTAAATCTTGTACTCATTTTAAATTAATTTGCTAATTTGATAATGTGCTAATCTGCTGATAAAAATCAAATTAAAATATCGCTCTTTATCTTACCGCTGATATAATTAGCTCATTAGCTAATCAGCATACCAGCTAATTTAATTACAATACTTCCGGTGCCAGGGAGATAATCTTCATGTATCCCTTATCACGCAATTCCCTGGCTACAGGGCCGAAGATGCGGGTACCCCTTGGCTCGTCTGAATTGTTCAACAACACAACTGCATTGTCATCAAAGCGGATGTAAGAACCATCCTTACGGCGCAGCTTATTTTTAGTACGAACTATAACAGCTTTACTTACTGTACCCTTTTTAATACCACCTGCAGGCATGGCATCTTTTACAGTCACCACTATTTTATCGCCTATTTTAGCATAATCCTGTCCGCTGTTACCCAATACCCGGATACACAGTACTTCTTTAGCACCACTGTTATCCGCCACGTTTAATCTGCTTTCTTGCTGAATCATTTTTATAAATTTTAAGTACTAAGTACCAAGTACTGAGTACTAAGTACTGAATTCTATTTAACCTTTTCAACCACTTCCACCAGCCTCCAGCGTTTTAATTTGCTCAGGGGGCGGCTTTCCATTATTTTAACGGTATCACCTATGCTGCACTCGTTGTTTTCATCGTGTGCATGAAACTTGTTGGTTTTTTTCAAAAACTTACCGTACAGCGGATGCTTTACTTTACGCTCCACTTTAACCGTAATGGTTTTATCCATTTTATTGCTGGATACAACCCCAAGTTTCGTCTTTCTTAAATTTCTTTCAGCCATTGTATTCTGTTTATGGTTCTTAGAAACCGAGTTCCTTTTTTCTTAATTCAGTTTTTAAACGTGCAATGTCTTTTCTTAAACCACGGATACTTACCGGGTTTTCAAGGGGAGTCATTGCATGGGCAAATGACAATTTTTTAAGACGCAGTTCATCCTCCTGGATTTTTGCTCTCAGGTCTGTTTCATTTATCCCTTTTATACTTGTTAAAAAATCTGCTTTCTTGCTCATTTTATTCAATTTTTATGTTGAACAGTTTTACCTGTACAATTTATTCAGCATAATCCCTGCGGATCACAAATTTGGTTAAGATGGGCAGTTTTTGTGCTGCCAGTTCAAACGCTTCTTTGGCAGTCTGCATCGGAACACCATCTGCTTCAAATAAAATACGGCCCGGCTTGATAATGGCTGCCCATCCTTCGGGGTTACCTTTACCTTTACCCATACGCACTTCTGCAGGCTTGGCTGTAATTGGCTTATCAGGAAAAACACGTATCCAAACGTTACCTTCACGTTTCATGTGACGGGTCATAGCCTGGCGTGCACTTTCTATCTGACGTGCTGTAAGCCAAACACTGTCCAATGCCTTTAAACCGAAAGAGCCAAACGCTATCGAGGTACCTCTTTTAGCATCACCTTTCATTCTGCCTTTCTGCGTTTTTCTGTGCTTAGATCTTTTTGGTTGTAACATTTTAAAACAATTTGCTAATTTGCTAATGTGTCAATGTGCCAATGCACCCCTCAACACGAATTATCATTTTGATTTAATGAGCCGTTTTGCATATTTGCAAATTGGCACATTTTGATATTTATTTAGTTCCTTCTTCCTCCACCGCCGCCGCCACGGTTTCCACCGCCGCCACCGCCTCTTCTTTCTCCACCACCACCTCTTCTGTCATCTCCCCTTCTGTCATCACGCCTGTCATCCCTTCTCTCTACGCCACCTTTATTTTCACTTCCTGCTATAATGTTGGGGTTAAGGTCACGCTTTGTTAATACTTCACCTTTACAAATCCAAACCTTAATACCTATTTTACCATAAACGGTCAGGGCAAAAATGCTTGCATAGTCAATATCCATACGCAGGGTGTGCAATGGTGTCCGGCCCTGTTTAATTTCTTCGCTGCGGGCAATTTCGGCACCACCAAGGCGGCCACCTACTTTTACCTTAATACCTTCAGCACCCATACGAAGGGCAGAAGCTATTGCCATTTTGATGGCACGCTTATAATTGATACGATTTTCGAGCTGGCGTGCAATTGTATCGGCTACAATATTAGCATCCAGTTCGGGTCTGCGTATTTCAAGAATGTTGATCTGTACATCCTCTTTACCGGTCAGTTTTTTCAACTCTTCCTTAATACGGTCAACCTCTCCACCACCTTTACCAATAATAATACCCGGCTTAGATGTGTGAATAGTAATAATCAGTTTATTGAGTGTACGCTCAATCACAATTTTGGCTATGCCACCTTTGTTGATACGTGCAGTCAGGTATGTCCTGATCTTATGATCTTCAATCAGTTTACCCGCATAATCCTTTTTACTACCATACCAGTTACTGTCCCATCCACGGATGATTCCTAACCTGGCACCTATCGGATTTGTTTTTTGACCCATGTTATTTTAATGTGCTAATGTGATTATTTGCTGATGTGCCAATGACCACATTATAGTTTATAAAAAATTAGTTGTTAGTTGCTTTTGAATCTGCTGCTACGGCCACTGCTTTTGCATCAACAATCACTGTAACGTGGTTGCTGCGCTTGCGTACCCTGTAGCCACGTCCCTGGGGAGCCGGGCGCATACGCTTGATTACCCTGGCACCATCTACAAAAATTGTTTTTACAATTAATGAAGTCTCATCACCACCTTCGTTCTTGGCCTTCCAGTTGCTGATAGCGCTTACCACCAGCTTGCGCAGCGGTACAGCAGGATGTTTTGGATTGTGTTCCAGTACAGCCAATGCTTTTTCTACCTTCATTCCACGAATCAGATCCGCCAGCAAACGCATTTTGCGGGGCGATGTGGGGTAATTGTTCAATTTTGCTACTGCTTCCATTTTAAATTATATTTTTAGTGCGGTTTTCCTGTTTACTATTCAGCTAGTCAACTTGTCAACTTTACCCTGTATCTTAACCTATTTTCTTGCTTGAGTGACCTTTAAAGTTTCTTGTTGGTGCAAATTCTCCTAATTTATGACCTACCATAAATTCAGTTACATAAACCGGGATGAATTTGTTGCCATTATGTACTGCAAAAGTTTGTC
>JANMDL010000100.1:0-5416 GCA_031376295.1 Chitinophagales bacterium | reverse complement strand
CCCACAACAACACGCAACCCCACACTCTTTCCCCACACCACCCACTTCAGATCTCAACGCTCAACGCTCAACCCTCAACGCTCAACGCTCAACGCTCAACGCTCAACGCTCAACGCTCAACGCTCAACGCCCATCGCCTATATATTTAACCCGCCACAAGCACTGATAACCTGGCCGGTAATATAACTGCCCATATCGCAGGCAAGAAATAAAGTTACATTGGCCATATCCTCAGCAGTGGCAAATCTCCCAAGTGGAATAGTTGCTTTGTACTTTTCTGCTCCTTCCCCCTCTTTCAGGTAACTCGTCATATCTGTTTCTACAAAGCCGGGGGCAATGGCATTGCAGCGTATGTTGCGGCTGCCCAGTTCTTTGGCTACACTTTTGGTAAAGCCAATAACACCAGCCTTGCTGGCTGCATAGCTGCTTTGGCCTGCATTACCCATTTCGCCAATGATACTGCTCATGTTGATGATGCTGCCGCTGCGGGCCTTCATCATGGGGCGTATTACCTGCTTAGTCATATTAAACACACTATTCAGATTCACCTGTATTACTTCGTTCCATTGCTCCGGGCTCATGCGCAGCAGCAGGTTATCTTTGCTGATGCCGGCATTGTTTACACAAATATCAATATTGCCAAAGGCTTTCAGCACATCATTTACAAACGCTTCGCATTGAGCGTAGTCGGCAGCATTGCTTTGATAAGCTTTGGCTTTAACGCCCATCGCAATTAGCCTGGCTTCCAATGCCGCAGCCCTTTCGGTACTGCTGTCGCTAACATAAGTAAAAGCCACATTACAACCATGTTCGGCAAATTTAAGGGCAATCCCTTCTCCTATACCACGGGCGGCTCCTGTTACAATGGCGGTCTTATTTTCAAGCAATTTCATTCGTTTGATTTTAAAATTATCTGCAAAATAAAAGAAACCGGTGAGTATTTCTAATCTTTAAATTAAAGAGGGCCTTTCGGTAATCTCATGGTATTTGATAACATCTTTGGCATAATAATGTATCACCATACTTTTGCGGGTGAGGCTGCTGTTGCGTACCGGCATACCACCATGTATCAGGTTGGCATGCCAGATAAACAGATCTCCCTTTTTGGGCAAAAAAACAGTTGGCTGCAGGCCGTTCTTTGTAATGATATCCTGCGTTACATCCTCATAATCAGCATAGTTTTTATTGCCCAGCGAAAACAGGGTGCTCACATTGCCAAAACCTTCATTAAGCAGGTAAGGCAGTTTGTGGCTGCCGGGGTAGTAAAATAAAGGGCCGCTGTCGTCCTGTATATCTTCCAGTGCCACCCAGGCAGCAATAAGATACCCCAGCGGATAAGTGGTCATGTGTATACTGTCGGAATGTGCCCGCTGCCCGCTGCCCTGCAAAAAATTGAGTGTTTGAAACGGCACCACTTCTTTGCCAAGGATAAAGCTGAGCAGTGCCATCAATTCTTTATTGTAAGTTACTTCCTTGATAGCCGGTACCAGCTTATTAGCAAAAGCAATTTTATTGTCGTGGGTAATGGTTACTTTTTTCCCGGCAACCAGTGTATCAATTTCTTTGTTAATGAGGTTAACAGTGGTGCCGTCAAAAAAGTTTTTAAGCACCATAAAGCCGTTTTGCGACCAGTCAATTAATTGCTGCTGAATAGCGGGTAAGAATGTATCAAACCCTTCTTTTTGCTGCACCAGTGCGGCAGAGTCGCCCGTATCCAACCAGGCTTTTGATGTTTTATCAGGAAAATCTTTGCTGGAAAGTGATGCAAATACCGGCTTGTTAATATTATATTGCCTGTAAGCACGGCGGTTGTGCAGCAGTGCCTTAAAATTAAGCAGGTTGTACATCCAATGAGCCGGCTTCAGCCTTTTCAGTCTGCTTCTGATACCCATAACTCCGGTTGTAAATTGATGATTTCTTCCACACATGTTCTGTCGTTACTAAGCCTTGGCACTTTGTGCTGCCCACCCAGTTTACCTTTGCTGCGCAACCAGTTTTTAAAAGTCCCCTTCTTCATTATCCGAACAATGGGCATTCCCAAAGCAATATCCTTATACCGCTTGGCTTCATAATCGCTATTAATGCTTTTGAGGGCAGCATCAAGCATTGCTGTAAATACTTTAATATCGGCGGGCTCTCTTTCAAATTCAATCAGCCATTCGTGTGCGCCATTGCTGTTGTCGCTAAAGTACACCGGGGCCGCTGTGTAATCGTTTACCAAGGCAGCTGTTTTTTCACAGGCAATGGCGATGGCCTTATCGGTATTGTCAACCATTACCTCTTCCCCAAAGGCATTGATGTAATGTTTTAGCCGGCCGCTTACCGTTATCTTATACGGATTTAATGATACAAATTTAACCGTATCCCCCACCACATAACGCCAGAGGCCGCCTGTAGTACTGATTACCAGCGCATAATTTTTCCCTTTTTCCACACCCTTCAACCCCACTGTTTTGGGATTGGGTTTGCCATACTCCTCCACCGGCATAAACTCATAAAAAATACCATGTTCAGTAAACAGCAGCATGCCTTCATCCTCCGGTTTTTCCTGGGCAGCAAAAAAACCTTCGCTGGCATTGTATATTTCTAAGTAATTAATATCAGCCCCAATCACTTTTTTAAATTGCTCCCTGTAGGGTGTAAACGAAACACCGCCGTGGATGTACAGCTCCAGGTTGGGCCATACTTCTTTGATTGTTTTTTTACCCTTTATTTCCAGTATCCGTTTCATCAGCACCAGTGTCCAGGTAGGTACGCCTGCTACGGAGGTGACATTTTCTTCTGCCGTTATCCTGGCCAATTGCTCAATTTTATTTTCCCATTCATCCAGCAGGGCAATACTCAGCTCCGGCGTACGCAGCCAGTGCCCCCAAAAGGGAGAGTTCTGCAGCAGCACGGCACTCAGGTCGCCATACTGTATGTCTTCATTAACCCTGCTCACTTCATGGCTGCCGCCCACTACCAGGCCCTTGCCGGTAAGCAGGTCGCTGGAGGGAAAGTTGTTGTAATAATTGGTAAGCACATCTTTGGGGCCCTTAAAATGATTTTCTTTCAGGCTTTCTTCACTGATGGGGATAAACTTACTTTTATCACTGGTAGTACCGCTGCTTTTGGCAAACCAGGCCACCGGGGTATTCCATAAAATATTTTCTTCCCCTTCCATCATGCGCTGTATGTAAGGCTTCAGCGATTCATAATCCTGTATGGGTACATTTTTTTTAAACTCTTTGATAGAAAACAGTTTTGAAAACTCGTATTTTTTGCCAAACTCGGTGTATTGAGCAGCCGTTACCAGGTCCTGCAATACCTCCCTTTGTACGGCCACAGGATGGTCGCTCCAGTTTTTAATGCGCCAAAAGCGCATACGGGCCAATTTTGATATTGCGGGGGAGAGCAGCTTCATTTAACTTACAAGATAAAAAACAATAAGGAGTAAATAAAAAAAGGTAACAGGAAACTTATTCCTCCATCCCCCTTAGTTCGAAATCAAGTTTGTTTAAAAGCGACTTTTTATCCAAATTTTCATCGGTATATAACCTGTTAAGCAATGCTAAAAAGCCGGCTTTTTTATTTTCAGCAGCATAGGTGTACAAAGAGGTTTTTAATTCCTCCATAAAACGGCCAAACTCTTTTAATTGCAAATCTTCTTCGTCAGACGATGGTCTGTAGCCTATCGAACGCTGGTTGGCTGCATGTTCATTTTCAATATTTTCCAAATTGCTTAAAGCACTTTCTACACTGTAGATAAGCTTGTCAAGTGAGATTTTCTGGTCTCTTGCCTCATCATGCAAATAATCTTTTCTCTTCAATACAAAGTTCCTGCCGAGGTATCTTTTTCTTACCTGTTCATTTGCAGCAAGCTCTTCTGCAGTTCCCTGTGTAAATATCGCTCCCTCAATTAATAAATAAGCCCTGTCGCAAATAGAAAGTGTTTCTGTTACATTGTGGTCTGTAATAAGAATACCAATGTTTTTATATTTAAGCCGTGCAATGATGGCTTGTATGTCTTCCACGGCAATGGGGTCTACACCGGCAAAGGGTTCATCCAGCAGTACAAATTTAGGGTCCACGGCCAGTGCACGGGCTATTTCGGTACGCCTGCGCTCACCCCCGCTGAGGGTATCGCCATTATTTTTGCGCACATGCTGCAGGCGGAACTCATCCAGCAGCACTTCTAACTTTTCTTTTTGTGCCTGCTTTTTAAGGCTGGTCATTTCCAGCACGGCAGTAATATTATCTTCCACACTCAGTTTGCGGAAAACGCTGGCTTCCTGCGGCAGGTAACCAATACCCATCTTGGCCCTTTTGTACATAGGCAGCCGGGTTATGTTGATGTCATTTAAAAAAACATCGCCGCTATCGGGTTTAACAAGACCCACCACCTGGTAAAAGGAAGTGGTTTTACCGGCTCCGTTTGGCCCGAGCAGACCCACAATTTCTCCCTGTTTCACATTAAAGGAAACATTGTTAACCACCGTGCGGCTGCCGTATTTTTTTACCAGGTCCTTGGTTTGTATCGTTAAACTCACCTCAAATATTTGTGGCAAAAATAACCCTTACAGGATACATTCAGGCTGCAGTATCCCTTTATTTAACAAAATGACTGCTTTTGGCTTAACTTTATGCTGGGTTTTATACTTTATCATCATCTATTAATCGTTTTATGAAGCGTTTTCTCACTCTCCTTTTTATTATGGCTGTACTGGCCATATCCTGTAGCAAAAGCAGTACCCCCGACCCCGTGTCAGCCCCCACAAAACCCCGGGTAGGTACCAAATTTACCTACCGTTACAAAACCTTTACGCCGGGTGGAGTGGTATTAACTTCGCAGGATGTAGTGTATTCCATTACTGCTGAGCAAACTTTGGGGGGCGAAAAGTGGTTCCAGTTTTCCGACCCATCTGGTACTCCCTGGCTGCTGCTGAATGTAAAAACAGGCGGCCTTTACCAGTATGCCAATAATGCATCGCAACTGTTATGCAAATTTCCGGCTGTACTAAATGAAACGTATGCTGCCTATAACAATGGTGCTACCGAAACTTTTACAGTAAAAACAGTTGATTCGCTGCTGGCAGCCCCTATTGCTGATGTTAAGGTAAATATGTATGAAAGTACCGCCGGAGGATTTGTTACCGGGTATAATTTTTACAATGCTGATTACTGGTTAGTTAAAAGGGAAATATGGCAACTGAACCCTGTATTAATGCCGCCAGCCTCTACACGCAGGTTCCGCTGGGAGCTGGTAAATGTAGTATTTTAATTTACGAAGTGCTATTTTTACAGTAAACCCTGCACAGTCTTTGATAATGTTTGCAGGCTTGTGTATGTTTGCAGTAATTAACAGCAAGCATGAAAGTTATTGATCATATTAATGGTGCCCCAAAGGGCAGTACGCTTATTTCTTTTGAGATTTTAC
>JANMDL010000084.1:0-3688 GCA_031376295.1 Chitinophagales bacterium | reverse complement strand
ACAACAAAAAATTTGACAACGACTTTGTATTTGAAAAGTTCGGCCTTATAAATGCACCTTCTGCTGCGGTAAAAACGGCCCCGCTTCAATTACAGTTTGATAGTACTGGATTAAGGGCGGGTGATGAGGTAACAGTTTCCAGTACGGATACCGATTCCTCCTTTTCAGTTTCAGAAACAGTAAGTAATAAAAACTTTGCCATTTCCATCCCTGCTGAGGATTTAAAAAAGCAGAAGGGAAAAGAGCTGAAATTAGATATTTCGCTATTTCGCAATGTACCATTACAGCAAAATAGCCGGGAAGGGGGTGAAATGAATATACGGTACAGGTTGAAACAGGTAAAAATAAATTTTACTGACAAAGCACAGACCATGTTATAGCAGTTTAGTCAGCATTGGGTTTTGTTTTAATGAGGCTTAAATGCCCGGCTATAAACCAGCCGGCAAGCAACAATACCATAAAAAAAATAATGGTTATCCAGGCATTACCAAACCACCCGGTAATTACATGCCTGCTGCTGACTAAATAAAGCGGCAACCCGGCAAGTGCCACATTAGTACCAAGGCTGAGTGCTGTGGCTGTGGCAGGATACAGAGGCAGGCTGCGGGCCATCAGCAGCAGTGTAATGGGTACCGAACTTTGCAGACAGGCAATGCCAAAACCGAGGGCTATGATATTATCTTTACCAAACTGAAAGAGCAGCAATGCCAGGGGCAGGCTGATGTACACATACTTTTTCCAGCCAATTTTATCGGCTAAAAATCCGCCGATAATTTTACCGGTAAAAGCACTTAACCCGATGATGATGATGCCGTTTTGATAGTCGTGCGCCACATGATTAATTACATCAAATAAAAAAGAGCGAAAACACATCACCAGTAAGATGCCCAGCATCAGCCAGTCGTGTGCATCCAGCTCAGATGCTTTTTTCTCAGGCCGGCGGTAAGCAGGCAGCCTGGCTGCAAAAACCAATGCGGCAACTATTGCCACCAGTACTGCAGCAACCAGCAGTACCCATGTGCCAGTGCCGCCTATGGCCCCGCCAACAGTAAGGCCAAGCACACCTGGTGCTGTAAACAATGCCAATGGGCCGGTTTTCTGCTCATGCACCTGCAGGCATACCGCCCCGCCTGTAACATGCACAAAAGCAGAGGCAAAAGCCGACACAATAATGCCAGTGGCAGCATTGGCAAAATAAGCAGGCACTGCAAAAGCAAGCAGCACAAAGGAAGCTAATGCAAATGGTGTTATTCTCTTTTTATAATCGAGCCAGAAACCAACCGGCAACTGACCCCCGAATGCAATTACAGCATAAATGATGATGAACAAAAAGCCATCTGTATAATTATGGGTATAGGTATAATTGGCCAGCATATACCCTGCAGTAAAATCATTAAGGCAGTGCAGTAGCCCCCAAAGCAGTGGTTGTGTATGTTTGGTATGCGTCATTAGTGAATAATGTTATAGTATTGATACAATTTAAACAATATCCATAGCAGCGTAATTACTACAGAAAACATTAATATGCGCTTCCCGTGAAGCCTTCCTGTTTCGCCATATACATTTACTTTATCCCCGTTTGGTAGTGTTTTTTGTGAAAGAAGACTATAGCCGATAAAAACACCTGCTATACAGCCTACTAATGAATACGGGCCAAAAACAATGGTACCCCCTCTGCTGCTGGCCACGATGCTGTAAAATTCCATTATACAGCCCGCAAAAGCTGCCACATAACCGATATTCACCCACATCATGTCGGCTTTTTCGGGCCTGGCCAATTCAGCAATACGCTGATTTTTAAGTTCAATTATTTTCTCTTCGCTAATGTCAATCCCTCTTTGCTGCAATATTTTTTGAGCCAGCAGAAAATCCAGCACACCCCATTCATCCCGTTTTGCTATAATCTCCATCAACTCAGTATTTTTAAACCCGAAAAGATAATAGTCCTGCGGCATTGCATCAATATCCTGCTGATAATATTGCTGCAGTAATGTATCAGCACGTACAAAATCTTCCTTTCGCAGTTTTACCCTGAAATCTTTTTCGACACCATACCCGATATAAAGCGGGTCGAGATTACCTGCGGATACTTCTTCTACTTTACAAGCAATTTTATTTTCTGAAAAAAAGCAGGCTAAGGGCTCCACATCATTCACATCTGTAAACCGCCTGTATGTAACGTATTCATCATCTTTCATAAAATATAATTATTCAAAATTAACCCAAAGCCGTAACTGAACCCATTTACTAAGAAAGAAATCAGAAAAGCTTTTTGCCATTTACAATTCAGCAGCAGCAGGTAACCGGCACCTTCTGCCAGAGCCACACCAGTTTCAAGCAAATTAATATTTATTTCAGCATTATACAGCAATACATGCAGCAGCGGCCATGTAAATAAATTCAGCAGAAAACCCACCAGCAATGCCTGCTTCCATTGCGGTTTAAAAAGCAGCAGCACAATGGGCAGTTCCAGCACCAGCGTTAATAAAAAATAACAATAAAAAGGCATTACCAGTATTTAACCCGAATGTACATACTTGTATACTTCTATTGCTACAATGCTCAGTTTTTTTCTGCTGCTTTTTTTCTGCGATAGCGCATAAACAGGTATGTCAAAAAAATCAGAGCAATAACTGGTAATACGACAAACAGGCCAAAAAGGCCCAGTAAGGCAACAGGGTTTACACCATCTAATAACATATTTTGATTGTATTGTTTCTTTACTTAAAAAAAGCCCGGCACATTCAATCATTTCTTTTTCTACTTTTCCTGATAAAAAACACCACTAATGCCAGCAGTGCGGCGACGGCAACAATAATCAGCAGGGTACTGTTCCGTTCAAAAAAGCCAGGTTCCTCAACCGGCACATCTAATAAAGTAAACAACATATCCGCTTGGTTTATATACTGCAGCATACACTACCCTGCAATTGTATTTTACGGTAAGATACGGAAAGTACATCAGCAGGCAATACCCAGCAGTACGGATTTATGGGCTGTTGCTATATTGTATGTATAAAAAGAGCGACCGGGATATTATAAATCCCGGTCGCTAAATTAACTATTGAGCAGCTTACTGCGGCATTAATAGCTTGCACTGAGCCAGTTGCCAAATTGCCCGTCGCGGGGCGTTACATAGGCCCTGTTAAAAGGTACCCTGAAAGTTTGACCGGGATTGAACCATGCTTCGGAAGTGGTGGCAAGGTATTCTACCCTGTTGCGCAATACATACTCTGTACGTGGGTAGGCCACCCTGTTATATGCGCTTACGTAATAATTGTTTACTGTGGCATTGTTAAAGCCACTTGGTGTATGCCTGTCGTGAATATAGTGCATGCACTCATGAAAAATTACCGGGCCACCAAGACCTGTATAATACATGAACGCATTCAAATCTGTAATATACACCTGGCCGCCACTGTAAAAGAGGTTGGCCTGCACACCGGCAATAACGCCGCAATTAATGGTAGTACCCTGCATTTTAGTGATAGTAGCTGCTTTTACGCCAGATGTATAGATGAAATCTATCTGGCTGTTCATCCTGGTTTTTACATTGGCGGCCACGTTGCCAACATAGTTGATTCTGAACCCGCGGTAAATTGTAATGGCTTCTGTTCGGGGTGTTCTTTCAAATGCTTCCACAATCGCAGTACGTTCGGGTGTCATGGTAGTGTGGTCTTCCTGCTCCT
>JANMDL010000044.1:0-9130 GCA_031376295.1 Chitinophagales bacterium | reverse complement strand
TGCCGCCGTAGTTTATTTCTTTATTGCGGTGCTCTTTGGAGAGTCGTACTTTCATTGCCGGTAAATAGTTTGGTGTGGTGCAATTTAGGTTTTTTCAATTAAGAATTATGAATTAAGAATTAAAAATTGGGGAGGGTGCATCCCAAATTTTCGTTTTATAGTTACAGACTACTCCTTTTGGTTTCTCTCTGTGTTACTTTTTTTCTTGTCAAAAAAAGTAACCAAAAAAGGACACCGCCGCCGATTACACCCTCCCGACCTAAGGTTGGGACGGGTGGTTCCCTGATTTAGCTTCAGTACTACTGTAGCATCAACTTTAGTAATTCTACAACGTAGCGAAGTCCGGCGTGTAGATTACGGTAGCGAAAACTTAAGATGCAGCATTAGGGATTGGGGTAATGGGTATTAGGGTATTGGGTATTGGGTAACGGGTATTGGGGGAATATGTATATCATACGTTTTTTCATCTTTCGCTTTTTTTATCAGGGCTCACCATTATTAAACTCCCATATACTGCGGTAGCTGCCCTGCTGCTCCACACAGGTTAAAAAGGCATTGTAAAATGCATCTGCTCCAATGGTGGCGCTGTCGCCAATTACGTAGAGTTTTTCCTGCGCACGGGTAATGGCCACATTCATGCGGCGGTAATCTTTTAAAAAGCCGATGTCGCCCTCATCATTACTGCGTACCAGCGACAGGATGATGGTTTGCTGCTGCTGCCCCTGGAAACTATCAATGGTGCTGATGCGCATGCCCCTGGGCAACAGCTCCCTGGCTGCTGCTACCTGCCCGGCGTAGGGTGAAATAAATGCGGTATGGGCCGGATCGAGGGCTTCTGTTTGCAGCAATTGCTGCACCAGGGCCAGCTCTCCTTCATTCTGCAGGCTGGTGCCGTCGCTGCCGTGTGTTTCGTTGCTGCCGGAGCCAGCCGTATCTATAAAAATGAGGTGTGTGCCGGTATTGGCGAGCTGAGGCGGGGTTTGCAGCAATCCCCCATAAAAATACTCATTTGAAAAAGCGGCAATGGCGGCCCGCATGCGGTACTGGGTATTGAGCAACCAGCTATGCGGCACCCTGCCCATGCAGCATTCCAGTATAGAACGGTTAAAACCGAGGCGGATGGCTTGCTGGCTGAGTACGGTGGGGGGTAACTGCAGGTGATCGCCTGCCAGCACATATTTTTCTGCCAGGGGAAATATGCACCAGGCCAATGGTTCTATGCACTGGCCCGCTTCATCTATTACCAATGTATTAAAATGCTGCCGCTGCAGGCTGGCATCGTACAGGCCAATGGGCGTGCCGAGTATTACCGCTGCTTCGGTATACAATTTTTCTTCGTTGTAGGCCTGTATTTTCTTTATCTGTGCCCTTATGTCTTTCACTTCTTTAAACAGCAGGTTGCGCTGCTCCCTTTCTGCCTTGCCAAAGCTGCGCTTGTACTTAAGCGCCATTTTGCGAAACTGCTCTGCCCGTATTTTGAGTGCCTTTATTTCTTTTTGCTGCTGCGCATTGGCCAGCCTGCCCTCGGGTGTATGGGCAAATACTGCTTCATCTACCTTGCCGGTATTGCCCACCCGCAGGATGCGCAGGTTTTGAGCAATCAGCCCTTTGGCTATATTGTCCACCGCCGTATTGCTGGGTGCTGCTACCAGTACCCTTTCGCCCATTTTTACCAGTTGCATAATGGCTTCTGTAAGCGTGGTGGTTTTGCCGGTGCCGGGCGGGCCATGTACCAGCAGCAACTGCTCCTGCTCCTGCTGTACAATGGCTGCTACTGCCTGCTGCTGGCTGGGGTTCAATTGCTGGTTGATAAAATCCGGTGCTGTTGCCGACGGTATTGTTGACCCGGCATTAATGGGTGCATCGCTGTGCAGGCGCTCAAAGAGCTCAAACAGCTCCTTTCGTTTCTCCAGGTCACGCAGTACGGTTTTCATAATGGTGGTGGTACGCTGGTCGGGCGCCAGTTTTATGCCCATCCCATCGTCTTCTATCCAATCGGGAAAGTCGGGGGCAAACAGGCGGAACTCCCCTGCCCTGCCCTCGAGGCTGAGCAAGATGCCTTTTACCGGCTCCTCACCGGCACAGAAGCACTCAATGGCTGCTCCATCTTTAAATAAACCTGTTTCGGCAGGGTATTGCAGCTTAAAACTTATTTCAGGGTAATCGGCATAGCCAAAGTTGCGGCGGGTAACGGTAAGCGGGTGCAGGGCCAGCCCCTCTGCCTTAAGCGACCGCAGGGTATGCTGCTGGTTGAGGCTGTAGCGGTTTACCTGCTCCTGCTCCTCATGATTGATGCAGGCTAGCAAGCGGGTTATGTGCGGATGTGCTGATGACATGGCGGTGAAAATAGTATGGTTGGGGGGAATAAAAAAATTGGAGGGGGGGATTGGGCGTTGATCGTTGATCGTTGATCGTTGGGCGGAGGGCGATGGGCGATGATCGTTGGGCGGAGGACGATGGGCGGAGGACGATGGGCGATGATCGTTGTGCGTTGGGCGGAGGGCGATGGTTAATTTATTAGTGATTCGTACTTGTTTATTCATTGGGTTAAATTTGGGAATTGGCTGAGGGATTGAAAATGGGTTAAGGCATGTGAAAGGAAAAATTATTGATTTTTAGTGAGTTTTTGCGATTACGGCTGTTTTTGAATGTGGTGATATTATTTTGTACTATGTGATGGCACAAAATGCAGGAGACTATAAAGTAGATTGTGTAAACATAATCTTAGAGCCTGCACCTGGTATTAAAGATAACTAAATATTGGTGAAGGATAAGCCCCCAGTAGTATTCTCTCTATCCTTTGTATAAAACAAAAACAACACTCCAATATCTTTTGCTGCGCCGGCGGCTACCATGCTTTGTTTATTTGCTTTTTAATAAATATACCTTAGTATGCCTGGATACTGGAAATTATACCTTTGCTGATCTTTAGTGTTTCCTTATTTTTTATCGGGAGAGGGCAAACCAATGTGAGTGGTAACCAGAGTGGACCTGGTTAAAGACGAGCAGCCCTTATGTACTAACCGGTACTGTTACTGTTCCTGCTTGCCAAACACTTGTGATTGAGCCCGGTGTTACGGTAAGATTTACCAGGGCCGATTATAACTTAACTGTAAATGGTACACTTACGGCCAATGGTACTGCAGGGGATTCAATCCGTTTTATTGGTACTGCCAACCCTGCCTTTAATGCTGCTTCCACCCATGGCGGGGTGGTTAATCTTACTACCAGTAGGGCTTCGCTCAGCTACCTGCACACGGATAGCCTGGGTGAAACTTATTTAAATGGGATAGTAGGTGCAGTTGCTGTAAGTATTAACGCACAACCAACTATTTCCAACTGTTTGTTTACTAATACCGAAGCTGGGTTTGGTATATCCACCTGGCCGGGTGGCGCACAAAATATTAATGTTGCCGGCACCATTACAGGCCTGCGTGGCGGCAGTTATTCCGCCAATGCGGTGATTAAGAAGCAGGGCACCGGTTCCTATTACCGGATGCTTGGGCCGGTAACGATGAGCCCGGGCAGGCTTACGATTGAGCCGGGTGTAAGGATTGAGTTCCCTAACCGCACTTACTCTCTTAGCCTTTATGGCAGGCTTACTGCTATTGGTACTGCATCAGATTCCATCCGTTTTACGGGCAGGGGCGATGCACCTTCTGGTACCACGCATGGCAGCAATATCATCCTGTATGCAGGCAGCGACAGCTCGGTGATGCGGTATGTGGTTTTTCAGATATCAGTAACTCCGCCATCTATTCAGGGGTAAACTCAACTACGCTAACGCTTACAGTACCCCCAACTTCCTTCTACGGCAATAAATACCGTTGTGTGGCTTTTGGGCCGGGTGGCACCACTCTTACAGGCAATTCCAGCTTACTTAAATTTTCAGTTACCTGGAAAGGTACAGCAGGTACGGCATGGGAAACGCCTGCTAACTGGAGTTGCAATGCTGCGCATGATGGGTTTGTAGATGTAATCATCAACCCCTCCGTACCCAATTACCCGCAGGTAAACAGCTATGCATCCTGCCGCAGTTTGAAGCTGGGGAATGGTGTGGTGTTTATGGTGGGAAGTGGGTTTGTGCTAGATATTAAGGGGAAGTGATAAATAGTATTCGCAGTATTTCTAAAAATAGTTACTCTGTGCAGTTTGTTTAGTGTTTAAGAAATTTTCTATATGGTTTAACTGGCTATAATACCTTTTTTATAAAAATCTGAAAACTGCCAGAAGTTTTTAAGTAACCTCAAATTTCTACATCAATAAACTCCACTTCTGTACCTACCTCTTTCGACCCTTTTCCGGGAAATTCCATATCTGTTCTTAGCGGTTGAGGTTTATTGAACCAGTCTGTTTCGCCCACCTCTCTTGGTGAAGGTTCTTTGGAGTATTTTTTCTGTACTGAATAATTGAAAATCTCCGTTTCAGGATCAAAGTTCTTATCAGCCTTTTTAAATGTCTGCAAATAGTTTTTGCTGTTACTTACCCGTTTTGCAATTTCCGTAAGCAGTTGTGCATCGGGTATGGTATCATATTGCTTGCGTTTGGTAGATACCACACATTTTGCAGTTGGTTTTGTGCCTCCCTTTGGTAAAGGTAGTATTGCATTGAATATCTGGTTTACTTCATGGTCATCACCGGCTTCTCTGTTCCATGGTGTGGCATTAATGCTGCCATGATGGCCAACTTTTAAAAAATCCAGAGGCTTCGATAATTGTTTTTTTCTTTCATGCCACATCACGTTCCAGCTTCCGTTCTTTTTTCCTTCTTCAAATTCATCTTCCCATTCCGCATCTCCTACAAATAGTAATCGCTTTTTCTTCCACTCAATCAATAGTACCACACTTACATTATTCTGGATACTGCTGTCATCAAGGGCAAAAGCAAGGCTGTTGGATAAAATACGGGACTGCAGGTTCCTGAAATCATTAGCACTGATATTGGAAGGAGCAGCAGTTGATGAATTATTGCAATGCTTACGAAAAAATGCAGACCCGCCTTGCAGCCCCCTCAACTTTTCATCGGCTGCCTTGCCTAAGTAATACCCATCAATATCCTGTTCCGGTGCAAGCACATGAATTTTTGTACTATCTATTTTAATTCCGTAATCATCTGAGGTTTGCCCGGCAAATACAAACGCTGGTTTAATACCATTGGCTTTGGGTAGTGTTTTAATAACATATTCAGTAGCGCCTTCATTCCCGATACCGTAAAGTCCTATTAGGTCGGTAAGTTCAGGACTCAGCGCTATGCCTGATTTTGTAAAGGCATGCATTTCTCCCTTTACAAATTCATGAAGTGCCAACGACTTTTTTGCCTGTTTATGCGATGGATTCATCGCGGCAGTGATCCATATATTCTTTACCTCAATATTTTTAAAATATTTGGGATCAAGGCCCTTTATGTGGTCTTCGTGCCGATGCGTTACCACCAACAGATCCAGGCGTTTCTTACCAGTTATGCTGCCATCAGGCAACATAGTTGTTTCAAGGTCTTTTATGGCCCGTTCCATCACGCCACTGCCCGGTGATTCTTTTGAGCCACAATCAATCAGGATGTGAAAATGACCTCCTTTATCAGGAATACGTACATAAAAACAATCACCACATCCAACATTATAACTTCTTACTAAGAGCTTACTTGCCATTGTTTTCCTCCTTTAAAGTGTTCATGATCTTCCCCATTTAAATTTAAGTGAGGAGATAATTCAAATTTTAATATGCCATCCTGTTTGCTTACTGTAACAGGTGGTACCAGCGATCCAACCATTCCTTTGCTGCTTCCCAGCACAGCTCCTATCTGCCCTGACTGTATCCTTTTCGCCAGGTCATTCAGAAAATCGGATAACCGTTTTTTCCCAACTTCATTTTCTTCTTCCCAATTTTTTCCTTTCCCACCAACAGAACCAGGCTTGCGAAACCACGACAATATGTTTCCCTTATCATCAAACACAAGCGTTCCGCCACAAAGCATGGTAGTTTTTTGCCCTTCAAATTCTTCAAATTGTTTCCCAGTAAGCACAACATCTTCCCGCCAGATATATTCGAGGATAATTTGCCGGGGAAGACGATTTGCCTGATGTGAATATTTATTGGCATCATACAAATCAGCTACTATTACATCCTGGTTTGCCGGGATAAACAGTTTATCCCGGTTATCATCCAAAAAGCGGTAAGCGGTAGCCCTTGATCTTGAAATATCACCAATATCATGATATACGTCAAGCCTTGTTCTGTCGTAAATATATCTTGGTGAAAGAAGATCTGCCTTGTCTTTATTATCCAGTATCTTACGCTTCATAAAAACGTTCAGCATCATTTCATAGTAGTTATGCGGATCAGTGGGATTAGACAATTCTTCTGACCTTAGTACAGCCAACGCATAATCCCTGAATGTAACATCTACTGGCGGCAGTAGGTCAAGTGGCTGAATGGCCATACGCTGCATCCGGTCAACTGCGAACCAAAAAGCCTTACTGGGTGTGTGTTTCTGTTTGGTAATATAATGGACTGTAAGTTCTTTTATTATATCAAACATGGCCCCTGTAAGCACTTGCGAAACTGTGTGCGGCCCATCAGTATCTGTTATATCAGACATCGTCAGTTTATTCAATGCCGTGCGTAAATAAGGATTATCCGACGTTGCTCTTCCGAACTGTTCTGCCAAAGAAGTTAGGTGAATTGCAGCAGCTATTTTACCTTTTGTATCTTTTGCAATCTTACCGCGGAAATTATTGTTGCGAAGTACAATTAAAATGGCGGTGAGGTCGCCGATAAATTCGTGGAATGCACCCGTTTGTACCAGGCTGCTTTCATAATAATAAGGTCGGATACCATCCAGTATTGCATGCCCAAATTCATGATTAATAATATCAGTAGAAAGGCAGGTATATATCCTTTCATCATCCTGATCGAAATAATAAAATTGCAGGGATTTGCTTTTGCGGTCATAATAAGCATTCTTTCCATACCCTGCATGTGGCAACACAATCAGCCGGTTACCTTCAAAACCAAAGGGCACCCGCCTGCCAAGACCGCTGCCTTCTTCAAAAAATGTAAGTGCCCTTTGTAAAACAGCCCATACATTTACCTGGTGAAATTGTGGCAAACCGGCTTTATTCCTGTTAAGTACCGTTTTTTTGTCCGGTGCCAGAAACACCTCCTCTTTTTCATCCCATATTGCCATTGGTATGATTGTGTCAGTATCACCATTGTAATCAACAACAGCAAACCTTGCACTGGTAGGACCGTCAGCAATTCCTGGTTCCCAGCTTACAAAAAAATCCTCGTCAAATCCATATTTGGGATCATTCTTATTAACATAAGGGTCTTGTAAATAAACATCAAAAGGAATACGCAGTCCCAATTCTTCCCTGGCAGAAGTTGAAAGGTATTTTGATGCAGAATAAAGGGTAATCCTTGTCTCTTTTGTGGTGGTGCGTCTTGTTCCCATATTTATGCTGTTATTGGTTTATTAGTTTTGCGGAATCCTATTCCGGGCAAGTCCGTGTTTAAAAACCCTATCTGCCGCAAGCCAAAATGCTTACATGGCTTTATTGTTGCTGTTAAGTAGCTACAAGATAATTAATTTAAATAGCAAATACAATATTTTTTTTTAAAATTTATCGGCAGCTTCATTTACAGCTGGTTGCGTGTAATGGTTTACCGCTACTGGTTATTGACACTTACTGGAAGGTATCTCAAAAGTATTTTTTTCAACGTGTCAATCTGCAGGTTGCAAAGGGCACTACAAATTCTGGCTATGTGACAAAATTGGCGGTTAGGTTTTCCTGTACTTTCGCTTCGCCAGAATAGCTCAGGTGGTAATGCTTGCTCAGCTTTTGGCTGCATAAGCCGCCGGGGTTTCGCAGTGGGTTTGTGCCTTGTTGGGGTGGGTTCGGCGAAAAACCCCGGCGAAACAGGGATTTTGAATTCTTTAAACCAGTTTATTGTTTGGTAGTAATTTTTAAGTCACGGAAATAGCCCTCAGTACCTGCATCTACAAATAAACCTACGGCGCCTGCTGAATCTGCTCCATGTTTAAGGTCATTCACTATCAAAGATGGTTGTTTGTTACCGTTTAAAAACAACTTTGCCTGTTTGCCAGTTACAACAATCTTAATTTTTATCCATTCGTTCAACCCCATATCGGCATACGATTCATACATTTCCGGGCTTTCTTTTCTTAAACGTGCAAATTTGAAATCAGGATAAGAAAAGTATTGCACAGCATGATTCCTGCGCACCTGTTCTTCGGCTCTGCCATTGGTGGGACGTATGTATATGCATTCAAATTTGGAATTGTTTTCATTTATCCTGAATGCTACACCGATGAACCCTCTGTTGGAAGGTGAGGCATTTGGCAAAAGCCGGCTTAATACATTTACTTCAATAGTGCCCTCTTTAAAATCAAGCTCTTTTATGCGAACAAATGTTGGTTCATCCACTTCTTTTACGGCAGAATCTTTTATTACTTTAACAGCTTCTTTGCCCTGAAATTTTTCTACTGACATATACACTTTATTTGCAACAAGATTGCCTGCTTCTAATTTAACTTTTTGACCGCATAGGTTTTTTGCAGCAAAAAAGATAAGGAGGAAAATAAGATGTACACTTTTCATTTTTAAAAATTGAGGAAAACGTTTATTGTTCCGGGAGGTTACTGAAAATAGCCACCAACGGCAGTTTGTGAAAAAAACCTGCCACCCGCCAAATATACACATTATGTGAATAGCCATCGCCAGGTTGCTGCAGGCTTTGCCGGGTAACAAATACAGCATACAGTGCTTCTGCGCCTAAGTGGCAATACTTTATAATATTGAAACGGAGGCATTACTCCCTGTTCGGAGTTCTATACAGTATCGGTATTATCCTATACTGCTTACTCCCTTTCGGGTTGCTGGTTTTTGTAACTAAACGGCATTGATTAATAAACGAGTGATTTTTCAGAGAGAGAGGAAAAGCGATGGGTAGAGTGCATCAGCCGAAGGCGAATTTTGCTACTGCAAATTTGGGTTAAACCCGGTAGCAGACCTGCAGAACAAGCAGACACAAGTGCACCTCCGGAACATTGGCCAGATTGGGCCTTTGTACTATTTCGCTCTCATCCTGTTGCCTTTAGCATCGTGTGT
>JANMDL010000012.1:0-4521 GCA_031376295.1 Chitinophagales bacterium | reverse complement strand
ATCATGCAGCAAATATAAACGGGCTTTGGCTGAGAACAGAAAAAAAGGGTTAAAAAGCTCCGGATTTCACATAAAATTGCTTTTTACCGCCTAATTAGCCATAAATAGGGACAGTTGCTAACCGCAAACGGTATTTTATACACCAATTATTCCTTTTTTACTTAAACACTATGAAATGCCGCTGTTCTGTCGTAACTTTGCATACTTTTTATACGGATTTTGCACATTTAACCATTCTCTTGCAACAATTCCCCCCAAAAAAGCGTCTTACAATCAGAAGTTACATATAAAAAGATAGCAATAAGATGAGGCAACTTAAAATAGCAACGCAGATAACCAACCGGGATTCGCAGGCGGTTGAAAAATATCTGCAGGAGATTTCGAAAATATCGATGATCACACCGGAAGAAGAAACCATCCTGGCCCAGAAAATTAAAATGGGCGACCAGCGTGCCCTTGATAAATTAGTGCAGGCCAACCTTCGTTTTGTAGTATCAGTAGCAAAGCAATACCAGCACCAGGGGCTTTCTTTAAGTGATTTGATTAATGAGGGTAATCTAGGTTTGATAAAGGCTGCCCAGCGTTTTGATGAAACCAAAGGTTTTAAATTTATCTCTTATGCGGTATGGTGGATCCGCCAGAGCATACTGCAGGCATTGGCTGAGCAGGGCAGGTTGGTAAGGTTGCCACAAAACAAAATCGGCACTTACAACAAAGCCAATAAAGCCTATATGGCATTTGAGCAGGAGCATGAGAGGGAGCCAAGTACGGAAGAACTGGCCGAGATATTAGAAATGAGCGAAACAGAAATCAACAATATATTCCAAAGCAATACCCGCCATACTTCATTGGATGCACCTGTGCATGAAGCAGAAGATGTGGCTATGGGCGATTTGCTGCAGGGCGGCTCTGATACGGATGAGGATGTAATGCATGATTCACTTCGCAATGAGATACGCCGTATTTTAAAATCCCTTTCTCCAAGGGAAGCCGAAATTGTAAATGCTTATTTTGGACTGGATGGCGAAAATGGAGTTACCATTGAGCAGATTGGCCAGAAATATGATTTAACCAAGGAACGCATCCGCCAGATAAAGGAAAGGGCGATTAAGCGTTTGCAGAAAGCAAGATACAGTGGTGCATTGAAAGCATATTTAGGATAAAATTTTACAGCTATAATTATTTAAGACCGTTTCTTTTTCAGAAGCGGTTTTTTTTTGGTTATGAGCTATGAGAATGCCGTCAGTAAACTGTCATCTGTTATCCGTCAACATCCCTTCCCATCGCTTCCTCCTGTAAACCGACTGCTGCAAAACTGTTATCTTCTTTACTTCCTTAAGAAAGCGTTTTAACCAATCGTCCAATTACATTACCGTTTTGATAAATCTGCATCGTATAGTTTCCTTTTTGAAACCTTTCTGAATTTAAGTAAAACCGGTAAGGGCTTGATGCATCTTTTGCATTTTCGCATTTTACTTTGAGGGAATACACTCTTTTGCCTTCTCTTGTTTCGAAGGTGCCCGACTCCCAGGTTGAATTTTGCAGTACCTGGCCATCTGGCTGCACCACTACCACCACAATTTCTGCATTACCCGATTTTGCAGGGTTGTTTTTTACCATAAAGGAGCCTACAAACCGGTCGGCCTGCTGTGCCTGTGTGGTTTCTTTTTCCCTGTCTTCATCAAGCTGCATGGCCGTAAGCCTGATGTCGGATATACTCAATGGCTGGTTGCCAGTATTTGCTTCCGGGTCATTCTTTTCACCAGGATTATTGATTGATACTGTTTGGTATTTATCCTGTGCCTGGTTACCTGCCTGGGTCAGTAATATACGCAACCGCCTGTTTTCTATTTCCACATCGGAGTTAATGCGGCGGAGCTCATTCACTTTTTGCTGCAGCATGGTAATTTTAAGGCGGGCAAGCTCCATGCCCTCACTGCCGGAGTTACTGTTCTTTAAAATGTCCATTATTTCGCTGCGCAGGCCGGCGCTTTCAGATAGTTTGGTATCAAGGTGGCTCTTCAGTGTATCTAAATTACTTCTTGTGGAATCAATCTGGCTATCAAGATCCCGGGTGGTGATGGTGTATAACTGCTGTAATGAATCCCTGATATTCTGAACGGCTGCTGCATCCTGTTCAGGTACTTTTTTTACAGTATTTGTTTGTTGCTTTGTAACCGGCTGCTGGTAACTGTTATAACTGCTGCCGGTATTGCGGAAAAAAAAATAAAGCCAGGTTGCCAGTAATAACAGGCAGATAGAAATAAATGTAACCGAAAGCCCCAGTAAACCTATCGTTTTTTTCTCGTTCATTGGTTATTGATGCTGATGATGTGTTGTACTGATCTGCTGTATTTTATTTTGGCAGATGCTGGTCTACATAAGCCGATATCCAGCCAACCTGACCGTTTTTTACCAGAAAGAATTGTTTTTTATCAGCCTGGTTTTCAAACTGCCGCATAATTTTAAGCAGCAGCCCTGTACCAGCCATTAAGGCCTTTTGGTCAAATACACCAAGCACTTTTCTGATCTCTCTTGCAGCTATTACTTTATCAATTGCCTTGTCTGTGATGGTTCTTACAATGGCATCATCACTCAATGCAGAAAAGTTTCTGTACATTTTTTCGCTCAGTTTCACCACTTCATCATAGCTCACAGGTACAACCGGGTTGGCAGCCAGTTCGGGATACAACAGGTTGGCCACCGACCAGGCAATACCACCACTGATGGCAATATTATCACTCATGGCATAGGCATTGCTTACATTAACCGCATAAGTTATTTCATCACTCGGGCTGCCAGCCAGCACCCTGTACAACTGTTTTTGAAAACTGCTGATGCTTTTATCTTCTCCACATCTTTTTTCTGTGGCATTTTGCATACTTTTTGTGCCCCAGCTAAGTTGAAAAAGTTTAAAATCCTTTGTATTATCATTGGGGAAATAGCCACCTTTTGAGTTGCCACTGCCTATATCAATCAAAAATGTATTGTAGCGTCTGTCGGCAGGTATAATACCGAGGTGCGACAAACGGGCTTCTTCCAGTACATCAATCACAAATACACTGCGGGCAGGTTCATTTACTTTAATCCTGAATGAATCAATCAATTTGTTTATCCAGTCTGCTTTTCCTTCCTTATCTGCCTGCGATTTTACACCACTGCTTATCAGGGTAAAAACTTTTTCGGGGGCCACTTTATAATCCTGTGTTATGCTGTTGTATAGTTTATATAAACCATTTAATGTGGCAGTTGCTGTAGGGCCTGTAAACGATATAAAATCTGTATTGATGGAAGTATCTTTCAGTACATTGTAAGCGCCGGTTTGCTGCGCATTTTTACCAATTTCCAGCACACTCATCTTTACGCCTTTGGCCCCTACCTCAATACCAGCGTAAACGGAAGATTTTTTGTATTTGAGTTTAAAGAAATTCTGGGCTTCCCCTGTTTGCACAAAAGCTGTTAAGGCAATGACATATAATGAGATACGCTTAGGCCAGGGACTGCACATTGCTTGTTTAATTTACCCGTAAAAATACTACAATAGCAGCAGCGGGCAGCAAGTAACTGGTTTTTGTGTAAAAAATGTGATTAACCTTTTTTTACAGTAATGATGCAGTTGTAACCGCCGGGAGTTAATAGCCATATTTTTTCTTCCACCTTTCCTTTAAAAACTTGCGCAGTTCATTCTCCCGTGCATTGTCGCCAGGGTTGTAAAAGGCAGTACCGCTGAGGGCATCCGGCAGGTATTCCTGTTCAATAAAATTACCCTCGCCCTGGTGCGAATACTGGTAACCCTTGCCGTAATCCATACTTTTCATCAATTGCGTAGGGGCATTGCGTATGTGAAGGGGTACCGGCTGGTCGCCGTGGCGCTTTACAGCCTCCAGCGCAAGACCTATTGCTATATAGGAAGCATTGCTTTTTACTGAAGTTGACAGGTAAACAGCGCACTGACTCAAAATAATCCTTGCTTCGGGGTAACCGATTTTATTCACGGCATCAAAACAGCCATTGGCCAAAAGCAGGGCATTGGGGTTGGCATTTCCTATATCTTCACTGGCAAATATCACCATCCGCCGTGCAATAAATTTTACATCTTCACCACCTTCAATCATCCTTGCCAACCAGTACACCGCGGCATTTGGGTCGCTGCCACGCATACTTTTTATAAAGGCAGAAATGATGTCGTAATGCTGCTCTCCTTGTTTATCGTACAGGGCAATTCTTTTCTGCGCCACCTGCATTACGTGGTCATCTGTAATTACTACAGTTGTTTTACTGCCCGATGCAGTTACCACCAGTTCCAGCAGATTCAGCAGTTTGCGGGCATCACCACCGCTGATGTTGATGAGGGCGGCGGTTTCCTTCAGTTCAATTTTTTTATCCTGCAATACGCTGTCTTTTTCAATTGCCTGGTGCAGCAATTCTTCCAGGCCTTCCTGCTGCAAAGCCTTCAGCACATACACCTGGCAACGGCTGAGCAGGGCACTGTTCACTTCAAAAGAAGGATTTTCAGTAGTA
>JANMDL010000953.1:0-2235 GCA_031376295.1 Chitinophagales bacterium | reverse complement strand
CATCCGCCTTAACCCGCATATTATGGCAGGCGGCAATTTTAAAATATCTACCGGGCATGTTGACAGTAAATTCGGCATCTCCATTCACCAGGTAAGGCATATACACCGCATTGTAAAAACTTTTGACATTAAAGTACAGGGCATACATATGCACACCGGCAGCGAAATAAAAGATGTGGGTGTTTTTCTGGAAGGGCTGGAAGTAATGCTGGGCATTGCAGCCAGCTTTACTGACCTGAAATTTATTGATATGGGCAGTGGCTTTAAAGTGCCTTACCAGCCGGGGGATCCTGAAACAGATGTACATTCATTGGGGCAAAGGGTTACACAGGCATTTACTGAATATGAAAAGGAAACAGGGCGCCATCTGCAGGTATGGTTTGAGCCGGGTAAATATTTAGTAAGCGAATCAGGATATTTAGTGGTAAAAGCAAACGTAATCAAGCAAACGCCTGCCACCGTTTTTGTGGGGGTGAACAGCGGCTTTAATCACCTGGTACGCCCAATGTTTTACGAAGCTTACCATCACATAGCCAATATCAGCAACCCCACCGGGCCGGAAAGAATTTATACCGTAGTGGGCAATATTTGCGAAACAGATACATTTGCCTGGGACAGAAAACTGAATGAAGTAAGAGAAGGCGATTATCTTGTTTTTTACAATGCCGGCGCTTATGGATTTGAAATGAGCAGCAATTTTAACAGCCGCCTTAAGCCCGCAGAAGTAATGGTGCAGGATGGGGCAGCAAGGCTTATCCGCAGCAGGGATACTTTTGACGACCTGCTTAAAAACCAGGTGCTGGTAACAACTCATACAGCAATTTGACGATTAAATAATAACATGAACTTAAGGGAACTCAATTCGTTTGCAAAAGGACTGGTGCTGGCTTTGAGGCCGGGGCATTACCTTAATTTTTTAAGGCGTCCGCTGATGATGGCATCCAATACCATCGCCCTCTCCCGCTGGATAAAAGACAACAGGCGCAAAGGTATCATGGACGATTTTTACCGCCCGGTAAGAAAATATAACGACAGGGAAAAACTGCATCAATACATTGCCACCAATGAACACTTACAGAACGAGGCAATAGATTATTTAGAATTTGGTGTATGCGGCGGCACTTCCTTTTTTTGGTGGCTTGCTAAAAATGATAACCCTGGCTCCCGTTTTTTTGGCTTTGATACATTTGAAGGATTACCTGAGGCATGGGGGCCATTTCAGAAAGGCTCCATGAGTGCAGGCATACCGGAGATTGAAGATAAAAGAGCCGCTTTTCATAAAGGGCTTTTCCAGGATACGCTTTTCCCCTTTCTTGATGAGTATAATCTCAACAATGGCAGGCGTAAGGTAATACACATGGATGCAGACCTGTTCAGCTCCACCCTTTTCACCCTTACCTCACTGGCTCGTTACATTAAGCCGGGCGACATTATTCTGTTTGATGAATTTAATGTACCCAACCACGAGTTTGCAGCTTTTAATTATTTTGTCAACTCCTTTTACATTAAATACGAACTGCTGGGTGCTGTAAATAATTATTACCAGATGGCGGTGAAGATAAAGTAGTTCCCACAGCCCACCCTTGTTACCAGTGAGCTGCGGTCAGCACTTTCCTTAGTATATTGTAAATAATACTGAAAACTCATCCCTTATCTTTGCAATTAATGAATACTGCAACCAAATACACATCTGCAAGGCAAAAGGAAATAGTAAATACCTACCTGAAGGAGCTGGATAATCATATGGCCGAACTGAAGCAGGGATTAACGGACAAAACATTGGAAATTGGTGACTTTGCAGCCAAACTGCACATACATCCCGTTCATCTGAGCAATACCATTAAAGCAGTTACCGGACAATCCACCTGCAGCCTGTATGAGGAACGGTTGCTGAAAACAGCAAAGGAACTTTTAACCGAAAGCAAAATGTCCATCGGCCAGGTAGCCATGCAACTCACTTATGACCCTTCCAATTTCACCAAATTTTTTAAAGCCTATACCGGTATCACGCCCAAGCAATTTCGCCAGCAGCAGGCACAAATCTGAAGTATTCACCATTTTTACTGAAGTACTCACCATTTTGGCAGGCAGATTTGCCCGTAGCTTTGCAGTACAAAACAAAAAAATAATATGACAACAAAAAACAAAATAGCACTTGTAACAGGTGGCAGCCGCGGGCTTGGAAAGGACATGGCCATCAGCCTTGCAAAATCCGGGGCAGATGTGATAATAACC
>JANMDL010000089.1:0-3888 GCA_031376295.1 Chitinophagales bacterium | reverse complement strand
ATGGTAAACCTTCTATTGCACATTATATTAAAAAAATACTGATGGTGAGCGACAATGATGCTTACAATCGCCTGTATGAATTTCTTGGGCAGGAGTATATTAATGCAGAACTGCACAAAAAAGGCTATGAGGATGTTCAGTTGCTGCACCGGTTGCAAACGGCATTAAGTGAGGATGAAAACCGGCATACCAACCCTGTAAACTTCCTCGATGGGGGTGGCAACTTGTTGTACGCACAGCCAATGCAGTACAATGCCACACAATATCTTGCCCGCTACGATTCGATGGGCAATGGGTATTACAGCGGGGGTAAATTAGTAAACAGCCCAATGAATTTTTCAAAAAAGAACCGCATCAGCCTGGAAGATCTGCACAATATTCTTGTAGGACTTGTCTTTCCCAACAAGGTAAGGGCAGCGCAGCGTTTTAATATAACAGAAGAAGACAGGCGTTTTGTATTGAAGTATATGTCACAACTTCCTGGTGAATCGCTGTACCCTGCATATGATACTGCCAGCTATTGGGATGCTTACTGCAAGTTTATGCTGTACGGCTCAGAAAAAGGCAGCCTGCCAAAAAACGTACGAATTTTTAATAAGGTGGGCGATGCTTATGGTCAAATGCTGGATGTGGCTTATATTGTTGATTTTGAAAAGAAGATAGAATTTTTTGTATCAGCAGTAATTTATTGTAACAGCGATGGGGTACTTAATGATGACAGGTATAATTATGATGATATTGGTTTTCCTTTTATGAAAAATCTTGGTCGGGTATTGTATGATTATGAACTTGCCAGACCCAAAAAAATTGTGCCTGATCTGTCGGCTTGGCTGTTCAATTATGATAAGCAGTAAATGCGCCAGCAGCCTGTCTTATTATTAGTTAAGGCGCTGTTAGCCACCGTAACTTTTTACTTAATATGTACTAAAGCAATAGCGCATAATTAATTACATTTGTTTCTTTTTAAAAAATCATCATGCAACTATCATCAAGACTGCTTCGTTTTAATGAACCTGAAACACTAAAGATGGCCAAGCTTGGCCGGGAGCTTCGTAACCAGGGAATTGATATTACCGACCTGAGCCTGGGTGAGCCGGATTTTGATACACCGGATCACATTAAGGATTCAGCCAAAAAAGCCATTGATGATAATTACAGTCATTATACACCCGTAGCAGGCTACCTGGATTTAAGGCAGGCCATCTGCGATAAATTAAAAAGAGACAATAATTTAGAGTACAAGCCGGAGAATATTGTAGTAAGTACCGGCGCAAAACAAAGTATCGCCAACCTGGTTCTCAGCATTGTTGATATTGGTGATGAAGTAATTATTCCCACACCGTACTGGGTTACTTATTCAGAGATTGTAAAACTGGGGCAGGGAGAAGTTAAATACGTAAATACTTCGTTGCAGAATGGATATAAAATCACCCCGCAGGAGCTGGAAGATGCTATTACGCCCAAAACAAGGCTCTTTATGTTCAGCAGTCCCTGTAATCCCACGGGCTCAGTATATTCCAAAGCAGAACTGGCTGCACTGGCAGCAGTATTTGAAAGACACCCGGATGTTTTCATCATGAGCGATGAAATATATGAATACATCAATTTTACCGGCAAGCATGAAAGCATTGCACAGTTTGAAGCGATAAAGAACAGGGTGGTGATTGTAAACGGACTGAGCAAGGGCTTTGCCATGACGGGCTGGCGCCTCGGTTATATTGCTGGTAATGCAGAGCTGGCAAGGGCCTGCGAAAAAATACAGGGGCAATTTACCAGTGGGCCAAATGCGGTAACCCAAAGGGCAGCCATTACTGCACTCAACAACGATCTGCAATGTACCTGGGACATGGTGGCCGAATTTAAGCGCCGCAGGGCAAGGGTGCTGGAACTGCTGCACCAGATACCCAATGTGCTGTGCAACGAGCCGGATGGTGCGTTTTATGTGTTCCCGATGGTGAGTTATTATTTTGGCAAATCGGATGGGGATGATATGATTGACAATGCAGATGAATTGTGTATGTACCTGCTGAACAAAGCGCATGTTTCCACGGTTACGGGTAAGGCTTTTGGCGAACCAAACTGCATCCGTATTTCTTTTGCCAACAGCATGGAGAATATTGAAAAGGGGATGTTGAAATTAACAGAGGCATTAAAGAAACTGAAATAATTTTTCAGTCAATATAAAAAAAGCCATCACCGTTTTAAAGTGATGGCTTTTTTAGTAGTGTGTTAGTTTTAAAACAATTATCAATTGCCCTTAAACACAGAAATACTGTTTTAGTATTTTTCTGTGCTTCAGTGCTTTCTGTGGCATCCTTAAAGCTGCGTAGCAGCGTATATTTACTCAAAATTTTTAATTTATTGAGATTTACAATTTCTTTAGTAATTCCTCATTCATTTTTACATAGTCGTCATTTTTGGCTTCTTTGGATAACTCCAGCGATTTGGTGGCGCTTTCTTTGGCACCTGCATTATCGCCCATGTCTTTTTGTATCCTGGCTTTGTACAGCCATACCCAAAAGGCTTTTGGATTGGCTTCTGCAGCCTTAGTGCAGTTCTCCAGCGCTTTGGCTTTGTTTAAATCATATTCATTGTAAAACTGTGCAGCCTGCCAGTATGGTTTTTTATCGGTAAGCATGGCTGCTTCAATCTGGGCCCTTACTTTGTCTTTAATATTAGTGGTAATAGGAACAGCCACGGCCGTTTTTTCCCACATGATGTGCAGTTCGCAGCTTTCAGGTTTTATATCGGCAAACTGCATGGTGAAGGATTCCATTTTTGCTTTCATCTTCATGGGTGTAACCTTGAAGCGGCAAACGTCCTGGCTTTCTTTATAGCCGTCAATACCCCAGTTGTCAAGCCCTTTGTTCAGAATTATTTCCCAGCTTTCTGCATCCGGAATGGTATATAAAACATAAGTGCCGGAGTCAATTTTTTTACCACCCATTTCTACCGGTTCAGTAAATTTAATGCGGGTAGCAGCATTGGCACCTGTGCGCCACAGTTTACCAAAGGGAACCAGGTCGCCATACACTTTGCGGCCTTTGGCATTGGGTCTTGAATAAATAAGCTCAACAACTCCAAGGCCAAAATCCTGTTTTATGGTTTGTGTACTTGATGGTGCAGGCATTTTTATCTGTGCACCGGCAACTATGCCTGATAAACAGAAAGCAATAGCCGTAAAAATTTTTTTTTGCATAATTTTCTTTTGAAGTTCAAAAGTAAAACAAAATTGCTGCAAAATGGTTGAGCTGTGTTAAGTGAAGATTGGGCAGCCTGTGAGGCCGTATTAAAAACGAACGATGACTCTGGCCTTGGCTTTTCTTCCTTTTTTCAGTTTCCATTGCGGGCCCTGCTCTACAATGCGCCTGGCAAGTTCATCACAGTCGCCACAAAGCGACTTATCTACCTTTACATTGGTAATGGTACCATTGCGCTTTACATCAAAGGAGAGTTCCACCGAACCATGAATATTTTTATTCAAAACCTCATCAGGTATCTCCAGGTTATTGGATACATAAGTGTCATAATTGTCCCAGCCATCAGCAGGTTCAGCATTTTGTGCAGAATCTCTTTGCAGCATTACCCTGCGGGATATTACGCTTGTTTTGGCTTTTTTATAAGCCGCTGTTTTCTCCCTTTGGGCAGATGATTCATCTTCCTGCAGCACTACACGGTTTTGCTGCTGGTTGCTGCGCAGCACTATGTTTTGAGTTTTAAAGCCAAGTGATCGTATCTCTACCGGTATAACTGAGTCGGTAGAAATGAGGCGTACATTGCCCCTCACATCTGCATAAGTACCAAAGCCTTCATTTTTTACAGTAATATTGGCAAAGGGAAGGGGATTGTTATCTGCATCCACCACCTGCGCAATAAAATTCCGGTTTG
>JANMDL010000879.1:0-5038 GCA_031376295.1 Chitinophagales bacterium | reverse complement strand
GGCAACAGGCCCAAATACAGAATAGCGTGGAGAAAATTTTTCTGTACCACCACCCTTTACCGCAATCTGGTAATCCTTAACGGTCATTTTTACCCACTTTCCATCGAGCCAATAACTGTTTTTATCGGCAGGATTTATTTTTAAAAGATACTGCTCAGTAACATCCCAGCCACCATTGGTGATGCCCCAGGCCAGCTTATCGTTATGGCCGGTTAATATCACAGGCACTCCCGGAATGGTAAACCCGTACACATCCAGGCCCGGGCTTTTTAAATGAGCTTCATAAAAAATATTGGGGGCACCCAAAAAAAGATGCAGATCGTTGCATAAATACATTTCCCCTTTTTTTGTTCTATTTCTGCCAACCACCCAGTTATTACTGCCCAGCGATTTGTTGAAGGGACGCTCTTTGTAATTATTCATTTTTCCATCGGCAAAAGCCATTACGCTGCCGGTGTACTCCGCATTCGCTACCGGGTTTTTGAGTGCCTTCTGGCCGGGGATAATAAAAGGGATAGTATCTGATGCATCAGGATATAATACACTGCGCACATTAAGCGGTATTTTCTCCAGCATTTCCTGGCGCTTTACATAATCATCGTAAAACGTAAGGTTAAAACTCATGTACCACTGTATAAAAAAAGCATAATAGCCTTTCCACTCAGCGGGCTGGTAATTCCACAGTGCATACATAGGATCCCTGCATTCTTTTGTTTCTCTGCTTATATATGCATTTACACCATGTTCGTATGCATCCAGGTAGCTGAAAAGTGCCGGGGACTCCTTTTTAAGATTTTCATACAATACCACGGCCTGTTGCTCAAGGTTAAAACTCTTCCACATCCTGTCGGAATTAATGGCATCGCTGCCAACCATTTCCGCTAATTTTCCCTGTACCATATTGCTGATCAGCTCCATTTGAAAGTATCTTTCTTTTGCATGCATGTATCCAAGTACATAAGCGGCTGAATTATCATCAGCAGCATTGATGTGCGGAATACCCAGTGTGTCAACCGTCACCTCAGCAGTATGCCCGTCAGCATCAGCGTACATAACAGCCTCTTCTTTGGGCAGGTTGCTGCGCAAAAGCCCGTTGTTATAAGCAGTAAGCTGCAGCGCATTGCCCAGCCCGTGAAAATGTGCCAGCAGCGCATATACGCATACAGCACCTGCAGTAAAAAAAACTGCGAAACCAATTTTTCTTTTCATATTTTAAACAGTTAAATTGTAAATTCTTCTTCAAGTTCATTATTGCGGGGAGAGGCTGCCAACTCACTGATATTTGCCAGTGCTTTTATTGCATCAGCCTGCTCTTCGGGTGTTTGCATCCGCAGCAGCTGTTTTACAGGTAAAAGGCAATGCAGTTTATTTTTCAGCTCCATCCGGAGTTTAATCAGCAGCATGCTGTTGCCACCCAAATCAAAGAAATTATCCTTCAGCCCCGGGCGCTCAGTGCCCAGCAAACCGGCCCATATATCCAGCAGCATACTGTCAATTGCATCTCTTGGTGGCACATAAGCCTGTGCGTCTTTTGCATCAAACACAGTTTTTGACAGCAATAGCTGCTTATCTACCTTACCGTTTTTATTAACCGGTATTTCATCAACCTGGAAAAAACAGGATGGCACCATATATTCCGGCAGGTTGAGTTTTACAAACTCTTTGATATCTTTTACCGGGGCATCTTTTTGCCTGCCTGTAAAAAAAGAGACGAGTACTGTATTTGTATTGCGGGTGTGGCTTATTACAACGGCCTGTTCTACAAGAGGGCAATTTTCCATCACCTTTTTTATCTCACCAGGTTCTATCCGCAGTCCCCTTATCTTAACCTGTTCGTCCGCTCTGCCAAAAAACTCAATTTCCATTGCATCCGTCCAGCGAACCAGGTCTCCTGTTTTATAAATAATTTCGCCGGGTATAAATGGATTACTGATAAATTTTTTCGCTGTTTCTTCTTCCATATTCACATACCCATCAGCCAGTGCAATCCTGCCGCCTACATATAATTCTCCCATAACACCCGGTGGCACAGGTTGCAATGATGCATCCAGTACATAAGCAACTGTACCGGGCATAGGAACTCCGATAATATTCCTTTCGAAAGATTGTATGTCATTTTTTGTAACAGCGTGAATGACTGCTTCAGTTGGCCCGTAATGATTATTGAGAGTTACCGATGGCATTTTCTGCTTAATAAAGTCTGCCAGTTTTTTATATAAAGATTCGCCACCCACGCAAATAACTTCCAGGTGCTTCGTCAATATTGGGAACATGTTTTCCGGTATGTACCGGAACAGTGTATCTATAAAAGTAGGGGTTCCGTGCAGTACATTAATTTTTTCATCTGCCAGTAATACTGCAAGATTGTCGTATTGCTCCATTACCTGTGCGCCAGGCACCACCAAAAGCCCGCCGGAAATGAGCGGCAGCAGTAATTCGAGAAATGAAACATCAAAGCAATAGTTGGTGGTAAGGCAGGAATTGACGGGTTTACCTATGCCAATAATATCCAGCTCAACCTGCTGCTTATCCAGCAAAGCTGCGTGCGACACTGCCACTCCTTTGGGTCGCCCTGTGGTACCCGATGTATAAAGTATGTAAGCAACCGGGTAGCTGCATACTTCCGGCTTTGTATTATTTGTTGCCAGCAACTCCATTTTTTGTATTTCTGCTGCATCTATTATGCAAGTGCAGTTGGCATCATTTATAATAAGCTCCTGCCGCAAAGCAGGGTATGCAGGATTTACCGGAACATATACTGCGCCAGCCAGCCAGATACTGTACATGCAAACCGGCAGCATATGGTTTGGTGGAACAATTACAGCCACCCTGTCTCCCCTTTTTACCCCTTTTACCGTTTGCAGGTAAGCAGCAGTATTACAAACAATACTATACAGCGTTTCATAATTGACCCTTGTATCCCTGTAAGAAAGAGCTGGTGCCAGCGGGGTATTTGCAGCATAATGGCTGAGGTATGCAACCAGTGAACCCAATTGTGGCTCAGCAATTTTTTTGCATGGAAGGCTTTTCAAAACCATTTCTTCCGCACCGTTCAGGTAAACTATATCTGCAAGCGGGCAATCAGGCTTTTCAAGCAAAGCTGCGGCAAGCTGAACAAAATGACGTATTATCTGCTCGATAAACCACTGCTCGTATATACCAGTGTTATACTCAGTAACAAGTTTCAGGCCATTGGCCCCCGGGAAAAAGGCGAAGCTGATATCGAACTGGCACCAGGAAACCGGCATCTCATCATATACTGATGCCTTTAAACTGCCCCAGTCGTTTGCTTCGGTATATAATTGCAAATCGCTTTGATTGTGCAGTACCAGCAGTATATCAAACAATGGCGACCTGCTGGGATCGTTCAGGTAATCCAGCTCTCTTACAAGCTTATCAAAGGGATATTCCTGGTACTTATAGGCATTAAGCAATGTCTTTTTCTGTTCAGCAAGCAAATCCAGGTAGCTGGCGCTTTCTTCAAAAGCTGTTTTAACAGCCACTACATTCAGGAAGAGCCCGGCGGTATAGTGCATGCCGGTTTCTGTGCGGTTGGCCACGGGCATACCCACCACCGTTTCTTTTTTTCCTGTATAGCGGAAGAGCAATGCATTCAATGCGGCAAAAAGGGCCATAAACATAGTAGCATCCTGCTCATTGCAGAACTGCTGCAGTTTATTGCTGTATGCTGCATCAATATTTGTTACAATTCTTTTACCGGCATATGTTTTTACAGCAGGGCGCACCAACTGTCCGGGTATTTCTGTTGGTGGTATTTTTTCTTTAAACTGTTCAATCCAGTATTGCCTGGCAGCGCTGTGCTTCTGCTGCTCCCTTTCTATATAGGGCAGGTAATCAAAAAATTGTTTGTTCAAAACCGGCAGTGTCGCATTCCTGCCATTTGAAAAGGCACCGTATAACAGGATGAGTTCACCCAGCAGCAACTCCACCGACCAGCCATCGCTGATGATATGGTGCATTACATAAACGAGCATAAAATGTTCTGCTGATTGTTTGATAAGCATTACCCTCACCAGCGAGCCTTTTTCAAGGTTAAACGGCATATACATAAATGACTGTATCACTGCAGTAACCTGCTCACTGCTCATACCCTCCGCATTATACCTGGTAAACAGTGCATCTGCCGGCAATGGTGCTCCCTGCAACTGATGGAGTGTGCCGTCATCTGCCTGTACAAAAGCGGTTTGTAGTGCCTGGTGCCTTTGATACAGGGCCGAAACAGCTTTTTCCATCGCATTTTCATCCACCATACCATTTAACTGCAGCGCTCCATGAATATGGTATGCAGCTGCAGCCTCTTCAAGCTGGCTCAAAATCCATATACGTTCCTGCGCATTGGTAAGCGGGTGAGGTGCATCACTATTACTTACAGCAATGTCAGCAGGTGCAGAGCCGGGCTGCGTATCAATAAATGCAGCAAGCCGCTGTATTGTATCATGCTCAAACACATCCCTCAGTTCGGCTTTACAATTAAATTTTTCTTTTACAGCCAGCAGCAGCTGAACAACATTGAGGCTGTGGCCGCCAAGAGAAAAGAAAGAAAAATTGGTGCCCGGAATATTTTTATTAAGAATTTGCTGCCACAATACTGAAAGTTGTTTTTCTGTTTCAGTGCAGGCCTCAGCACCGTTTCCAAAAGCATCAACAAGCATACCTGCTCCTATACCGGGCAAAAGACTCCTGTCTGCTTTTCCGTTGGCGGATACTGGCAGTTTTTCTGCCGCAATCCATGCAGCCGGTATCATGTAGGCAGGCAATTTTTTTGCCAGGCCATCAAGCCACGATGCAACCAGCGGAGATACATTGTCTGCTGTTTCAATGTAGGCCGCAATAACCGGGGTGCTATCCACCTCTCTTACTGCAACCATGCACAATGGATAACCTGATACTGCCTGCACAGCCATTTCAATTTCCTGTGGTTCTATCCTGTATCCCCTGAAGCTGAGCTGGCTGTCTTTCCTGCCCCGGAATACAATGTTTCCATCGGGCTGCATATAGCCAACATCGCCTGTTTTAT
>JANMDL010000871.1:0-1906 GCA_031376295.1 Chitinophagales bacterium | reverse complement strand
AGTTCTTTCAGTTCTTCGTCTTTATCCTCCCGGCTCAGCTTGTCATTGTCTTCAATATCTTCTTTTTTGCTTTTAGCGGCTTTGCGCATTTCCTTAAACTTTTCTTTCTGCTCTTTGGTCAGTTTAAGCTCCTTCATCTTTTCCTTCCGCTTCATTTTTTCTTCAGGTGCAGGCTTGCCGGCAGAATCAGCTGCAGGTTTATCAGGTCCTATGCGGCGTATCTGCCCGTATGACCCTTGTACCAACCCGGCTGCAAGCAATAAAATGGCAATTAACTGTTTCATTGTATCAATTGTTTTGTAATAGACTTATTTACAGGATGAAAGTTTAAAGGGAATGGTTGCTTTTTTGCGGGGTGGGCAGGCAGGGCCGGGGTTTGCAATGCAAGAGCCCGGAAAGGGAAAAAACCGAAGGATTATTCCAGGCTGACGTGAAATTTTACAGAAAATCAGTTGCTGCAGGTTGCAGCTGCTGTTCCTGAAGCAAAGAAATGCTGCCGTAACCTGCATGAAGCTTTCTGTGGGAAAAATTGCTTGCCGTAACTTACTTGAGCGCTTTTGTGGGAAATGAAGACTTGTTGCACCCCTGCGGCGACCCCCTTGGTGGGAAAACTGAACTTTTGCAAACCCGCCCTTTTTCGCCGTTCCAGCGGGTTCCACCTGGTGCAGGTTAAATAATTGTACACTTACCGTGAAACCCCGCTGTATGGATTTGTGTCCATTTGGGTTGGGGCTGTATTAGCCGCCGGGGTTTCGCAGCGGGTTTATGAAGGGGTGGGGTTGGTTAGGCGAAAACCCCGGCGAAACAGGGAGGGCTACCTGCGTCAGTACGTGGCCTTTCCGCCACAGGCGGATTGGTCCGTCTGACGCATGTTGGCTTGGCCTTATGCCGCACCTCGGTCAGACGGATCCCAACCTATGGTCGGAACCTCGTACTGACCGGGTGCAAGGCAGATTTTACTTATATGGTGATGGTAGTGGTGCGGAAGCGCCCATCGGTCATCGCCCATAGAGCAACGCCCATCGAATGTATTTTTTCTCATTATGGGAATTACAATAATATAACGCTTTTTTGCAAACAAAGAATGAGGGTTTCCTCAATTTATTTTAATAATAGTAACGATACCTTTCATTTGAAATATTTGGAGTTACAAAGAAATAATTGCAGTAAAACATTTTTTATACCGGCTGGTAAACAATATTTTTAACAAATAAAACATACGCCTATTATTACATAATCAGAAAAATACATAGCAACAACCTTAAATAGTGTGGCAATTTTACTGCATGGCAAATACATCTTTTGCCGGTAACGTATTAAAAGTGCAAAGCTTTACACGCTATTTTTTTAAACCCCATTCTTTTATTAACCAGCCTGAACAAAGCAGGGCTGAAAAACAAAAATTAAACAATGAAGAAACTGATAACCATGGCACTGGCGATTACAGCACTATTCGGGTGGACACCAGAACCAGGTTTGCGTACTTTAGCAGACCATTATATTTATGTAACCAATCCCGGTTACCCGGTTTTTTCACGGTCAATTTTAGATAATTATATTCATTAACAAACATCGTAGTTTCCGGGCAAACTTTTTACCCGGAAACTCTTTATATTTTAATAAATGAAAAAAGCAATTTTCCCTGCGCTTTCAATGTTGTTTTGTTTTGTTTGTGAAGCACAAAAGCGTTTTGGTTTTTGGGGAGGTATGAATTTATCTCCGTCAACCTTATATAGTGATTCATATCTTAATCAGGCTTATAATAATTATAATAATCTTGAAGTGCTGCGGTCTTATTACGGTACACGTACAAGCAGTAAAAGTTTTATACATAAGCATATTGGCTTTTGGTGGGCGGTTAAAAAAATAAAAAAAATAAGCCTTAGGGCAGAATTAGGATTAATCA
>JANMDL010000841.1:0-19265 GCA_031376295.1 Chitinophagales bacterium | reverse complement strand
TGCCGCCCGGCGGCATGTGCAATTACAAAGTAAAAGTGACCAACCTGTTTGGCTGTGAGCAATTTGACAGTGTAGAAATAAAAGTAGACAAAAAGGTAAACCTGCAGGTAAGCCCAAATGTGGCTACCTGCCGTGGTACTGCTGTACAGTTAAGCGCCACAGGCAACACAACACAATTTACCTGGAGCCCGGTAACAGGCCTGGGCAGCCCCAATACTGCTGTCACATCTGCTAAGCCCGACACAACAACTACTTATACTGCAACCGGCATAAGCACAAATGTTTGTCCTTCGGAATCTGCCAGCATTACAGTAACTGTTGGGCAGATACCTGCGGTAAACATCGGACCTGATATGCAGGTAACAGCAGGTACACCAGTAAACCTTACGCCTGTATATACCAATGGTGTAACGCAATACCTGTGGACGCCTTCCACCGGTCTTAACTGCACCAACTGCCCGCAGCCTTCCTTTGTGGCGGATAAGAGTATTACCTACAAAGTAGTAGTGCGTACACAATATGGCTGTACTGCAACAGATGAAATTAATATTGCAGTACTGTGCGGCAAAGGTTCGGTGTTTATACCCAATGCCTTTACGCCTGATAACGACGGTAAAAATGACGTGTTTTTTGTAAGCGGTTACGGCATTGCCAAAGTAAAACGCTTCTCTGTATTCGACCGCTGGGGCAAGCTGCTGTTTAACAAAGAAAATTTTCCGGCTGGTGACAGGAAGTTTGGCTGGGATGGCAATGTACTTGGCAGCGAAGTAACTACTACAACAGCCTTTGTTTACATAGTGGAAGTAGAATGTGTGGGTGGCACAACGATACCGCTAAAAGGGTCGGTGCTGCTGGTGCGGTAAACTAATTAAGAATGAGGAATTAAGAATTGAATGCCGTTTAGTTAACAAATGAACAATCCCTAAGGGATGTTAGTATTATAGAAAATGAACAGGATAGTGACATAAACCCCGAAGGGGTGTTAGAGTGGGGGCGATTCTTAACTAAACTGCATTGAATTAAAAATTAAGAATGTTCCCGGTGCAGTTGATTTCTGCTATAGGGCAATTGCTCCTTTTAAAAAAATCTGAACCACCTGTTTTTTAATATTTAACAGGGATGATTCCGAAAAATCAGAGACAGAGTTAATTCTTTCTGACGTTTGTCAAAGATGATTGAGTCTGCGTTAATTTGTTGATACACAGTGGCACTAAAAAGGGGGAAAATAAAGCAGATGAAGGGTATATTTAGTTGGCAGAATTGAGTAAATGAATTTATTTGTGTAATTCTCAACAAAAAAATCATCTGCAATGAAAAAAACTTCACTCAGCGTATTGCTTTGCACAGTGCTGGCAACCGGGATAACCTGTACCGCACTTGCTCAAAAAAAATCAGTTAAAGCACCACTTACAAAAACAGTTATCAAAAAGAAACATCCGGACAAATTTACTTTTGCAAAGGAAGCAATTGAATTTGAGTTCATGGCTACCCGTGACCCCAAACTCAATGTGGTACCCCGGGAAAGGTTGATGCCCGCTATTCAGGAAATCGAACGCCGCAATGAGCAGCGGTTAGCGGGCATTGGACCCGATGCTCCGATACCCGGTGTGAACTGGATAGAACGTGGCCCCAATAATATCGGGGGGCGAACCCGTACCATGCTGGTTGACCCTAATGATGCTACAGGCAAACGGGTATTTGCAGCAGGGGTGGATGGTGGCCTTTGGCGCACCAATGATATCACCCTTGCCAGTCCCACATGGACAATAGTGAATGACTTTTTTACAAATATGGCAATTACCTCCATGGCTGCTCATCCAGCAGCCCCGCTTACCATGTATTTTGGAACTGGCGAAGGCTGGCTGAATGTGGATGCAGTACGTGGCCTGGGCATCTGGAAGAGTACCAACGGCGGCACCACTTTTACACAACTGGCGGCAACCAATAACAATGCAAATTTTCACTATTGTCAAAAAGTAGCCGTAAAAAGTAACGGATTTCTTTTTGCAGGTACCAGTACGGGTTTATGGCGCAGTACCGATGGGGGCTTAACGTTCACCAATGTACTGGCTGGCTTTATCAGTGATGTTGAAATCAGCAGTACCGGAAGGCTGCATGTATCAAGGGGACGCTATTTTACTGCGGGCAATTATCAATACAGCGATAATGATGGTACTACATGGACAGCACCAGCCAGTTTTGCTGCGGTAGCAGGCTCGGTTTACCGGGTAGAGCTGGCTGTTGCACCCAACAATGCCAACTTTGTGTATGCCATGTGCCAGAGTGGTGCAGGTGCAGGCCTCAGCCGAATTATGCAGTCAACCAATGCAGGCGTAACCTGGGCAGCAAAGGCATTACCAACAGATGCCGACCCCGGTATTGGTGCTGAGATAACCCGTGGACAGGCATGGTACGACCTTACCATTGCAGTAGACCCTACCAATGCGAATACGGTTTACTGTGGCGGGGTGGATCTGTTTAAATCTACCAATGGTGCCACAACATGGGCGCAAATCACCCATTGGTATGGAGGTTTTGGTTTTCAGAATGTGCATGCCGACCAGCATTGCATTGTCTTTCGCAACCAGAGTGGTACAGAAGTATATTTTGGTAATGATGGCGGTGTTTACCGCACAGCAAATGGTACAGCAGCCGTGCCCACCATTACAGCAAAAAATACCGGCCCCATTGGTGGCGGCTACAGGGTAACGCAATTATATTCCTGCGCTATCAGTCCCACACTCACCAACTATTTTCTTGCAGGTGCACAGGATAACGGCTCTTTTAAATATGCAGCCGCAGGCATCAATAATGTGACAACCGTTACAGGTGGCGATGGTGCTTTCTGTTTTATTGACCAGAACAATAATAACAACCAGCTTACCTCCTACGTGTACAATAATTTTTACCGGTCTACCAATGCGGGGCTTACTTTCGGGGCTTTTGCCGCCGACAATACCGGCATGTTTATTAACCCGGGCGACCTGGATAATACCAACGACATACTTTACACAGCCCGTGCAGCCAATCAAGTGCTGCGCTGGAATGCGATTTTTGGTGCTACCACTAAAACTATTATTACTTCTGCCGCACTTACCACAGCAATGGGAGGCGGGCAGGCATCGCATATAAAAGTGTCGCCCAATACACCAACTACCATTTATGTGGGCACTACCAACGGGCGGGTGGTAAGGATAGCCGCAGCCAATACTGCCGCGCCGGTTATCACCAATATTACAGGAGTTGCCTTTCCTGCCGGTGGTTATGTTTCCTGTGTTGAAGTACAGCCGGGTAATGAAAATAACATGATTGTAACTTTTTCAAATTATGGTGTAAACAGTGTATGGCGCAGTACCAATGGCGGTGTAACCTGGACAAACCGGGATGTAGCTGTTGTACCTGCTGCAGGTGCATTACCTGATATGCCGGTGCGCTGGGCCATCTTTAACCCCAATAATGTAAACCAGGTGTACCTTGCTACAGAGCTGGGTGTATGGAGTTGTGATAATATTACACTGGCTACGCCTAACTGGGGGCAGAACAGCAGCGGCCTGGGTAATGTACGTACAGATATGCTGAAAGTACGTCTCGCCGGCCTTAATGACAGACTGATTGCAGTAGCCACACATGGCCGTGGTCTTTACACATTGAGCCTGCCCTGTAATCCGCCCTGCGCCATCGCCGCCACCGATCCTGTAGATGATATAAAGCCCGTACCGCCATTGGAAAATACACAGGCTCCAAAACCTGGTGCAACCGGCAGCGTGTGGATGGACAACAACAGCAATACACTGCATGTGCAGGTGCCTGCTGCCGAAGCGCAATACACGCTGGTGCTGGTAAATATGAATGGAGTTGCGGTAAAAAGAATAGCCCTGCGTGCAGGCCAGCAATTGAATATACCCCTGGCCGAATTGCCATCGGGTATGTACCTGGCCAACCTGCTGCAAAATCAACATACACTGTTCAACAAAAAAGTTACAGTGAATAAGTAATAAAGAAGAACACATATTGCAAATGGCTGCTCCTGAAAAGGGGCAGCTTTTTTTGTATTGCACCCTGCTTGTGCAGCAATATTATGCAATAAAAGAGTTGTTCCCCGGCGCTGCTAACGGAGTACTTTGGACGAAAATATGGGACAGATTTATTTTTAACATTTCCTTGCATAAATCACACTGCCAATACTTTAAGTTTGTCAGCGGCATTTTATAATAACTGCAAAGTGCCATATAAATTCTATCAATATGCAACAGGGTTTTAAGCAACGGTTTTCAAGAATCATAAAATGGTGTGGCGGTCTTTTTTTCCTCATGCTGGTATTCAGGTTGCTCTATGGCTACCTGGCTCCGGGTACAGCGGCCGGCAACGATTATACCAGTGATTTTTTTGGCAGCGTAGATAACCTGCGAAAAAACTATGCTTCTGAAAAAAAATTTATGAAGCAGGATGTTGCGCAGCAGGCCAGCTTTGCAGCATCGCAGAAGTATGATAAAACTGCTACGGTAAAATCAAAAACCACACAATTTGACAAGGATGTAACAGGTGTAAAAACACTTGCTGGCAGTTTTAATGGGGTAATTCAGTATGAGCAAAATACCGGCAATAAGGGTAACCGGGAACTGCATTTGCTCATTGGCATTGACCCTGCAAAGTTTGATAGTTTTTATGTAAAAATGCAGAGCTTTGGCACCATTAAATCAACAGATATAACCAAGATTGACAAAACCAACGAGTACCGGCAACTGAATGCAAAAAAGGCTTCACTCGAAAAAACACTAACCTCTTTAAACGAGCTGAAAGCAAGAGGTGGTGCCATTACTGATTTTGTAGCACTGCACGATAAAATTCTGGAGATTGAATCAAAAATGCAGGAGCTGGGGGTGGAGCTTGGTAATTTTGATGCAGAAAACGAATTCTGCACCATTAAATTCTCCCTGTACGAAGGCGCCACCGAAAAGGGAATCAGTTTTATCACCCGGTTTAAAATAGCGCTGCAATGGACAATCAAGTACTATGCAATTTTAGCAGGGGCATTTTTATTGTTTTTTGCAGCAGGGTTCATTCTGGTATTGCTGATTGATAAATTGAAAATTGTTAAAGCGATTGATAACAAGCTGGGTGAATAGAGGGGTTAATAAAGTTTTGCTGCCCTGCTTCCAACCGGCTCTTATAAAGCTGCTTCCGGCGTTGGCCATTGTGCTGTTTTACACGCATTTCCTGGTTTTATAATAAAATAATAAGCAAGATGTTGTTTTTTTCCAACAGTAATATTAAATTTATATATTTGTGGTGGATATTTCCATCTATTTGTAAATAATATAAAGATGGATTTTTCCAACATTGATAGTAATAATTACACTTAAAGATGGAAAAAAACAACAATAATTGGTATGCCATGAGCGACCCGGCTATATTAGCTGTGCTGGGCAACTTTATACGGCAAACCCGTTTGCAGCAAAATAAAACACAGCAGCAAACCGCCACAGCAGCAGGGGTTAACCGCTCAACGCTTGTGCAGGTAGAAAATGGCGGCGGTGGCACCCTCTTTACTTTTATACAGTTGTTAAGAGTGCTGGAGCAATTACCCCTACTGCAGCAATTTGAAACAAAGCAGCCGGTAAGCCCCATGCAGTTAGCCGTAGCAGAACAAAAAAAACGCAGGCGTGCCAGTACTCAAAAAACAGCAGGGCATAAACCTAAAAGTACCTGGTAATGATTGCAACAGCTTTTGTAAATATATGGAACAAGCGTGCAGGTGCTGTTAGCTGGGATGCAGATAGCCGCCTGGGGTATTTTGAATATGCACCATCTTTTATTGCGAATAATTGGGAAATGGCTCCATTAAAAATGCCCCTTACCCGTGCTGCCGGCCAGGTATTTAGTTTTGCCGAACTGAGAGATAACAATACATTTAAAGGATTGCCCGGCTTGCTGGCAGACGTGCTGCCCGACAGATATGGCAATGCACTCATTAATGCCTGGCTTGCAACAAATGGCCGCCCTGCCGATAGTCTTAACCCGATAGAACTGCTTTGCTTTATTGGTAAAAGAGGAATGGGTGCATTAGAGTTTGAACCTGTTGAGCCAAAAGCAACAGGTAATGCAGTTAAAATTGAGCTGGATAATTTAATTCAAATAGCACAGGAAATACTCTCTGGCAGGCAGCAGTTTAATACAAATCTTTCAGCCGGAGAAGAAAAGGCACTGGTTGATATATTGAAAATTGGCACTTCAGCCGGTGGTGCAAGAGCAAAAGCAGTAGTGGCTTTTAACCCGGTAACAAGAGAAATAAGATCGGGCCAGGCAGATGCACCCAAAGGGTTTTCGCACTGGCTGTTGAAGTTTGATGGAGTGGCAGACAGCCAGTTAGGTACTGCAACAGACTATGGCAGGGTTGAAATGGCTTATCACCTGATGGCGGTAAAAGCTGGAATTGAAATGATGGAATGCAGGCTGCTGGAAGAAAATGGGAGAGCACATTTTATGACCCGCCGCTTCGACAGGGAAGGCAGTAATGGCAAGCTGCATGTGCAAAGTTTTTGTGCTATGGCTCATTACGATTTTAATAATATACAGGCCTACAGTTACGAACAGTTATTTGAAACTATGCGGGCCATGCTGCTGCCTTACGGTGATGCGGAGCAGTTGTACAGGCGGATGGTATTTAATGTAATGGCCCGCAATTGCGATGACCATACTAAAAACTTCGCTTTTGTAATGGATCAGTCAGGCACATGGAAGCTTGCACCAGCCTATGATGTGTGCCATGCTTACCGCCCCGGCAGTGCATGGGTGAGCCAGCACTCATTAAGCATCAATGGCAAGCGGCAAAATATAACCCGTGAAGACTTGCTGGTGGTGGCAAAAAAGATGAACATAAAAAAAGTGCCGGCCATCATTAACCAGGTAAAAGAAGCGGTAAGCCGCTGGAATACTTTTGCAGCGGAAACAAATGTACATGAGGAATTGAAAGCCGCTGTGGGTAAAACATTGCTACTTTTGTAATGAGTGTAAAAAAATACATGTGATAAATACCCATTGGAGTAGCAAAGGACAGACAAAGCTTTGATAAAATATAAAACTGATACACTTATATGGGCCTTGCAGATATTAAAAAAGAATTAAACAGGTTTGACAAAGCCAAACTGATTGCCCTGATTGCTGAATTGTACAAAAAGAACAAATCAGTAAAAGAGTACTTCGATTTTTTTGTGAACCCGGATGAAATGGCCCTGTTTGAAAAGTATAAGACAAAAGTAAGTGAGGCTTTTTACCCCAAGCGGGGATACGAGTTGAAACTTAAAGATGGTAAGCAGGCTATTGCCGACTTTAAAAAAATTGAACCGGCAGCCAAGCTGCTTGCAGACCTGATGCTGTTTTATGTGGAATGCGGTGTGAAATTCACCAATGAATTCGGGGATATTGACGAAGCTTTTTACTCCAGTATTGAAAAAATGTATCTGAAAGCACTTATGCTGATACAAAAGGAAGAAATTCTGGATAAGTTTAAGGAGAGGGTATTAAAAATAGTGAATGACACAAGCGATATTGGCTGGGGATTTCATGATTACCTGGCTGGGGTTTATTATGACTATTATGAATAAGACCGTAGCCTGAAAGATGGATTGTAATAGTACCCAACCATAACTATCTTCCGCCAGCAGCATAGCGCACATTTGCATATTTTTACATTTACACATTCTCCTCCGCCAGCTCCGGAAACAAATACATGTCCTTTAAATTATACACCCTTGCAATAGCCTGCTTTTCGGCAATGCTCAGGAACTTTTCCGGCGCTTTTATTTTACGGTAAAAGGCACTTTGGCTGATGCCGAGTACTCTTTCTATCTGCTCTTTACATTTTTTGGCAATGGCATCTTCTAAGCTGTCGTGAAACTGCTTCCAGCGGTTGGTATAAACTGTTTGTGTCTCCATGTGAAAATTTATTGTATTTTTAGTTTTTCTTATCAGTAATTTGCTGCTGCAAAGGTGGCAAAGCCACCGTGGGAATGCAAGTTTTGAAAGAGGAAATTTGTTGTATATTTAAGAGAATTTCTGCTAAAAAACAGGTGCCGCTATTAAATTTAAAAGATTATGATAAACGTAGGCCAGAATATCCGCCGCATAAGGGAGTTTAAAAATTTAACACAGGAAGCTGTGGCCGAAAAAAGCGGCCTTAGTGTAAGCACTTATGGTAATATTGAGCGGGGCGAAGCCGATGTAAACTTCCGCAAACTGGCTGATATTGCAGAGGCGCTGGAGGTTCAGGAGGAGGATATTTTACTAATGGGTAATACGGTTTCTAATAATACCTTTAATAATCACGACAACAGTATCGGCTGTATTAATACCGGCAATCCTGTTTTTAATATTGATAAAGCGATACTGGAAAAGCTGCTGAAGGATAAGGATGAGGAGATTGCTTTTTTGAGGGGGCTGGTGGGGAAGGGGTGAGGATATAAGTGATATGATTATCTTAAAATGTTTCTTTAAAAACCACGGCTATGAACCAAGAACTATTAACAAGATTGTTTAAAACAATTGAAGGAGAGAAGACCGATGATATTATAAAAATTGCCCAAAAAATCATTGATGATGAAACGCAAAAAGGGCATGTAAAATTAGCTGGCCGGTTGAAAGATATACTGGAAAAAAATATTACATCCTATAGCAGTTTTAAAGGAGAGTTAAAGCAACTATTGCCTAAAGGCGTTTCTATACCAACTGACAAACGATTCAACTTTCCGCTTGCACAGTATGTTGCAAGAGAAGAATTGCGGCATGCAATGATTTTGTCGGATGAAATTGAAAGCAGGATAAACAGGGTGGAAAAAGAATATGTTGCCAGGGAGCGATTGCATTTACATGGCTTGAAACCAAAGCAGAAAATATTTTTATATGGCTCTCCTGGTTGTGGTAAAAGCATGACTGCCGAACGTATGGCATGGAATATCGGTCTGCCTTTTTTAAAAGTTCGGTTTGAAGCAATTATTTCATCATATCTGGGGGAATCTGCCCAAAATTTAAAAAAGCTATTCGATTCTTTAAAAGATTTCCCTTGTGTGTTGCTTTTAGATGAATTTGATTTTGTAGCCAAATCCCGGAATAACCAGAACGATGTTGGCGAAATGTACCGGCTGGTAAACATTCTGCTTGGGTTGTTAGAAGATTATGATGCGCCTGGTTTGATAGTGGCTACAACGAATATTGATGGAGCAATAGACCAGGCTATTTTCAGGCGGTTTGACGAGATAATAGAGATAGGCAAACCTGAAAAAAGAGAAATTGTACGGCTTTTAAAATTCAACCTTGCTTCAATTAAAGTGTCGCCCGATGTGGAGTGGGATACTATCGCTGAACAAATGAACGGTTTCTCCGCTGCTTTGATTGTTAAAATCGCCAATGACGCTGCGAAAGAAACAGTTGTATCTGGTAAAACTGTTGTAAACAAAGAAAATATTATAACCGCATTAAAAGAAAACAAAATCTTTAACAAGTAACCATGGCTGATTTTCCACACCTGAATTTTACCCAAAAAATTAAAGCTCCTTATAAACAACGCCCCTTTCCTGGCAGCAAACTTAATGAGCGCACTAAGAAAAACCTTGAAAACAGGCGGCAACATGCAAAAGAATTAACTGATTCAATTGATACACTTACTATGATATGGCAAAATGCTGTATCAGAAAGAAAAGAAAAAGGGCTTCCCGATTTGCCTGACGATAATATCCTGCCTCTCTTTTTGCAGGTTGACCCAGATAAATTTGATATTGAAGCATTAAAGGGTTTTGGTATTGATATTATCGCAGAAGAAGATAATGGCTATATTATTGGAGCATCCGCTCTTGATTTCTTTAAGCTAAGGTCTAAAATAGAGAGATTTATCAATGAAAAAGCAACAAACCCTTCTCAACTTTGGCAAATAGTAAATGGCTTTACCTGGCGAATTGAGTATATCCTTTCCGAAGGTTTACAGCAAAAATGGGAATCCATAAGTGATGATGAAATTTTAACAGTAGAGGTTAGTATTGCCTGTTATATTAAAATACCTGCTCCGCCAGTGCTAGGCGATTTAACCGATGATGAATATAGTGCAAAGTATGACAAATGGCTTCAGCGGAAAATGGACGTTGAAATTGAAAGAAACGATTTGGAAATGCAAAGGCAATCTGAATTTGAATTGTTTGTTAAACAGTACAATGCTGTTTTCTTAATGGGCTATAAACACTTCGAGGATAGCTTTGTTACGAAAATTCAAATTCCCGGAGTTGGATTAAAAGACTTGGTTTTTAACTACCCTTACCTGTTTGAAGTTTCCGAGCCGGAAGAGTTTGAGGCAATAGCTGCAAATTCTGCTGAGGGCATCAATATTACCATTGAAGTAATTGCCCCAGATATGGATGCCCCTAAAGTATGTGTAATAGACAGCGGCATTATGGAAGGACATTACTTATTACAACCTGCCATACTAGCTAAACGCTCATTTTCCTTTGTTCCCGGAGATAAAAGTGTGTCTGATAAAGTAAGTAACGGCGGGCATGGCACGAGGGTAAGCGGCGCAATATTATACCCCCAAGAAATACCCAAAGTGGGGCAATACAAGTTGCCTTGCCATATTATTAACATGAGGATATTGGATGATCAGAATAACCTATCCAGCGACTTGTTTCCTCCATCGTTGATGCAGGAAATATATGAGAAAAATACGGATGTAAAACTATTTAACTTATCTGTAGCAAGCAGATTTCCATCCCGGACAACCCACATGTCCACATGGGCCGCAACTATTGATAAGTTGATGTGGGAGAATAACATATTGTTTATTTTGTCGGCAGGCAATCTTTTTAAAGAATTTGGACTTCTTAAAAACCCCGGAATAAAACGTTACCTTCATAATACAACACAGCAATATCCTGAGTTCTTGCTAAATAATGCAAGTAGAATAGCTAATCCTGCACAAAGTAGCTTTGCCCTTACAGTTGACTCGGTTTGTCTTAATAATTATGAAGACCTAGACAAAAAATCTTTTGGCAAAAAAGATGAGCCGTCTTCTTTTTCTAGAACAGGACTGGGTATATGGGGCATGATAAAGCCGGATGTGGTAGAATATGGCGGTGATTGGATTAAGGAAAAAGTAGCCAAACCCAATCTAAGAATAAATGATGACGTTTGCCCTGAATTAGTTCGCACCGGTGGTGGAGGCATTGGTAAAGATGCTATTGGCACTTCCTTTGCCACCCCCAAAGTATCCAGTATTGCTGTAACATTGCAAAAATCATTTCCACAGCTATCCACTTTAATGTACAGGGCATTGATTGTCCAATCAGCCAGGTGGCCTGAGTTTGCCTTTACTGATCCTCAATTAAAATGGATACGTCATTTCGGCTATGGCATACCAAATGTACACAGGGCTACGGAAAATACTTTAACCCGCATCACTTTTATCGAGGAGGGGAAAATCAGTCCATCAAATGCAGATATTTATACCATTAAAATACCTGATGAAATCAGACGCCAAGGGGATAATTATAAAATTTTGCTGGAAATCACCTTGTCTTACAAGGCTAATATCAGGCGAACCCGGCAAAAAACCAGGTCGTATTTATCAACCTGGCTTACATGGGAAACATCAAAATTGTATGATGATAATTTGGCTGCATTTAAAGATAGAATCATAAAAAAACTTGAAACAGAGAGTGATAATTACGAATTAGAAGAACCAATTCAAGTCAACCAGGAACAGGCAGAAAAAACAACTATAAAATGGGCGATAAATACACGGAAAGATTGGTCAATCAATGATGTAAGAAGGCAGGATAGCACCCTTCAAAAGGACTGGACCATAATTGATTCTTTTAAACTGCCCAAGGAGCTTTGCATCGCCATTGTTGGCCATAAGGGTTGGGAGAAAGATATTAAAAAGGAAGTGCCTTATGCCATTGCGGTAAGTTTTGAGGTATTGAACAGCGAAATAAATTTGTATGAAAAGATTAGTGTGGAGAACGAAATACGGCAAGAAGTACAAGTGAATGTATAGCTGAAATAAAGATAGATAACTGATTTATTTAATAACTAACTATATGCCAGCAATAACTCAAAATAACACAAGCCTCCTTAAGGGAGCAATCACAAACATTTTCCTGCCACGCTTTGCCAAAGGCAGTCAACTATTATATGTATGCGGAACGGATGAAACGAACGCCTATTCAAACGAATCACTTTTGAAGCTTTTGGCCATTGAACAAGCCGATATTATTTTGCTACCCGGCTTGATAGCTTTTGATAAAACAAAAGGATGGCTATACCTCATTGAAGTGTCATCAGATTTTATTTGCATGAGCGAAGCAAGGGTTTCACAATTAAAGCAACTGCTTTCCGGCTGCAAAGCCGGATTGATTTTTATTTCTGCTTTTCTCACAAAACAGGATTACATAGAAAACATACCCGACATCGCCTGGGAATCAGAAGTATGGCTGGCCGATAATCCCGAATACATGATTCACTTTAATGGCGATAAGTTTTTGGGACCGTATAAAAAGGGCTCCTGATTTTTTTCAGCAATACGTCAATCAATTATCTCCATCTTCTTCATCAAAAATGAAGCACTCAACTTCTGGCACACGCCATCCTTTAGCTTATAATCAAACAACAGTTCATCGTTAATGATTTGCGCTTCAAAACATTTATTGGCCATATAGCCGGGGTAGTTGTTGCTCAGTTCGCCAATGGTAACATCATGCGTGGCAATGATGCCGCACACCTGCATGGCAGCGAGTTTTTTTATCAGGCCTACGGTACCGCCATGTTTGTCGTTGCTGTTGGTGCCACGGAGAATTTCATCTAATAATACAAATGTTTTATGGCCCGATTGTACATAGTGGATGATGTGTTGCAGGCGCTTGAGTTCGGCGTAAAAAAAGGATTCATTGTCTAACAGCGAATCGCTGATGCGCATACTCACAAAAATATCGTAAGGGTAAAAACTAAAGCTGCTGGCACAAACTACCGATCCAGCCCTTGCCAGCACCATGTTTACCGCCAGTGTACGCAGGAAAGTACTTTTGCCACTCATATTGGAGCCGGTGAGTACAATAAATTTTTCGTGGCGCAGGCTCACATCATTACAGGTACGCTTTGTGCCGGCAATCAGTGGGTGGCCGAGTGCAGTGGCGGTTAGGTCATCGGTATTGCTCAATTGCGGAAACACAAAGCCGGGGTTGTTGTACGCAAAGTTGGCGAATGAGTTCAGCGCTTCGGCTTCACCCAATGCAGCCAGCCATTGGTGCAGTTGTTGCTGCTGTATTGTCTTCCATTTTTCGATACCGTAAAATATATGTACATGAAACAGCAGGGTACCGTTCAGCGCCATACTGGCCGGTAAGTTGTAAATAGAATCTAAATTATTAAACAGCCTCGCCAATTGGTGTATGGCACTGCCAGCAGGTTGGTTGCTGGTGCCAAGCTGTTGTTGCAGTTTTACAAGCAGTGGAGAAACAAATGTTGTTTTTTCAACAACGCTCAGTTGCTGTGCCAGTTGCAGCAGCGATTTGCTCAGTTGCTCCGAGGCAGATAAATGATTTTTGAAATTGGCAAAAAACCTGCCCGTTAATATGAGGTTGAGTATGAACAGCCCTGTAGCCAAAGCTCCCGTGGGCGCATAATCGCCTATGTACAAAAACAGGCTTATCAAAAAAGCAGCAGGCAATACATACATAAGTATTCGCAGCAGCGGTTTGCCATATACCGTATTGGGTGTGCTGAGCCAGGCTTTTACCTGCTCATAATCGGCCTGGCTGATGGGATTGTTCAACCCGTGTGCATGCAACTGGTGGCGGTAATCCATTGTATCTTTTAACTCAGTAATGGCAGCCTGCCTTGCAGTAATGGCGGCAATATCCGGCGCTGTTAATGCCATGGCCAACGCTTTTTTTCCAAACAAAGAAGCAGTACGGTTGAGGTAATGAAAAAGCGAATGCTCGCCAAACAAATCAATATCGTAACTGTAAGGATGCTGCGGATTGGTATGTACAGTGCCATTGTCGTAACTATGTTTGTTCCCCTCAATAAAGTCAGCTTCGTTCCGGTTAATGGTGGCCAGCGATTTTGTAAAATTCAGTAATTGGCTCTTTTTATCGTACAGGCGGATAAGGATAAAAAAAGCAGTGAGCAACAGCGCAACAGGAATCAATAAAAGCGGGTTGCCCGTTTTAAAGCAATACCACCCGCAAAGGGCTGCTGCAATAAAACACAGCAGGCGTATGGTGCTGAGTGCCGACAATTGTTTTGACAAGGTATTTGCCTGTAGCTGAAATTGATTACTGCGCTCCTGATAAATTGATGCTGACATGTAGTATTTTTGTAAAGTGCCAAAATTAGGCAATCAAGCTGATGAATATTCATATACTACAACATGTTTCGTTTGAAAGCCCCGGTATGATTACTGATTGGGCAATTGCCCGGCAGCATCCCCTCAGTTATACGTATTTGTTTGATGACAACATTGTTTATCCTGGCCTTGCTGCTTTTGAGATACTCATCATCATGGGCGGGCCAATGGGCGTGTATGAGGAAGCGCAATGGCCGTGGATGAAGGCCGAGAAAGCATTCATCAGGCAGGCAATTGAAGCAGGGAAGATGGTATTGGGTATTTGCCTGGGTTCGCAATTGCTGGCCGAAGCACTGGGCGCAAAAGTATATCGGAATGAGGTAAACGAAATCGGTTTTTTTCCGGTTACAATTACCGGGGATGCGCTGCTGAAGCAGGTGCCGGAGCAGTGGATGGTATTTCACTGGCATGGAGATACTTTCGATTTGCCGGAGGGTGCTGTGTTGCTGGCATCATCATCAGCCTGTAAAAACCAGGCTTACCGCAAAGGCAGGTGTGTGGGGCTTCAGTTTCATCCCGAAGCGGATGCGGCGTTGATAAGCCAAATGGTGCATCACGAAAAAGCTGAACTGGTAAAAGATGCATACGTGCAAACAGAAGAAGCAATCACAGCGCAATTGCACCTTGGCGATGCAAACAAAGAACTGCTGTTTACTTTATTAGACAATATTACAAATTTGACATAGTATGGAAGCAATCAACATCATGGAGAAGTTTTCTAAAATCGAGAAAATTTATCATCCTTATATCATTGGTGAGTTCAACGACAATTACATCAAGCTGGCAAAGCTGAAAGATGAGTTTGTATGGCATAAGCATGATGCCGAAGATGAACTGTTTATTGTGTTCAAAGGCACGCTGATCATGGATTTTGAAGACAGAACAGTAAATGTTGCCCCCGGCGAAATATTGATTGTACCCAAAGGCGTACTGCACCGCCCACGCAGCAATGGCGAGGAAGTGCTGAATATGCTGATAGAGCCCAAGGCTACAAAACATACCGGCGACACTGTATCGGAAATGACGGTAACGGAACAGGAATGGATTTAATTTTAAAACTTATATTTACAGCATGAAAAGAAGCGATATCAATCCCATGCCTGCCTATTTCGACAGGTACATCAATCTTGTAGCAGATATTGACATTAATGAGGCCATGCAGCAAAGCCTGGAAGCAGCAGAAAATTTCCCGATGGACAAGTGGAAGACACTTGGCGACAAAGTGTATGCCCCGGGTAAATGGACAGTAAAAGATATTGTACAGCACATTACCGATACGGAAAGGATATTTGCTTACCGTGCGTTGCGCTTTGCCCGTAAAGACAGCACCAAACTGCCCGGCTTTGAAGAAGATGATTTTGCAGCAGCAGCCAATGCCACTGCAAGAAATCTGGAAGATCTGGTAGAAGAATTAAAGCAGGTACGCAAATCAACCATTCTGCTCTTTGCCTCTTTCAGCAATGAAATGTTGCAGACTACCGGTGCTACCTTTAGTACTACGCTTAGTGTGCTGGCTGTAGGTTTCACCCTCATCGGCCACCAGCAACACCACTTGAATGTACTGGAAGAAAGGTATTATCCTTTACTGGCGCAGTAATAGAATCTGCTTCATTAATAAAGGCAATCACCTGCCGCATTATTTCCGGCGATTTTAAGTTGTGCCCCAGCCCGCTGGTAGTAAGCAATTGTGCATTGCGCCAGTTGGCATACATAGCAGCAGCATTTGCGTAAGGCGTATCTGCATCATCCGTGTCATGTACAATCAGTACAGGCTTGCAAAAATTCCGTACCAGTTCCGGGGCATCAAAATATTCAGGCGGGTTACCAACTGCGGTAATAAAATGCTTCCTGATTGCCTGCAGCGTATTACTGTTAAAGTCCAGCATTTCATTGTAGGTATCAATAAAATCAGTCACCTTACCCGGAGTACCCATCAGCACCATTTTTTTTACAGGCAATGCCGGCAGGTAATAAAGGGCATAAATGCTGGCGTAGCCGCCAAAAGAGTGTGCAATAATATGATCAATGCTTGCCTGGCGGTACAAAAAATCCTGTATCAACTGGCTGTACAATGGAAGGTTCAACTGGCTGCCCCCGCTCAATCCATGGCCCGGCGCATCAAGCGCATACACGGTATAGCCTTCCTGCACAAATGCTTCAATGTATGCCTTCCAGCGAAAGCTGTGGCTTTGCCAGCCGTGAAGAAAGAGGATGGTTTTAGTGCCATTGCCCCATTGATAACATTGAATGACAATGTTATTAAACTCCATACTGAACTGCTTTGCAGAACGGAAAAACTCCAGGTGATGCGGTTTCAGCTTACTGCGCAGGGGATGGCAAAACAATTCAAAACCTTTTTTGCCCGCCAATTGCGGGGAAACCCTTGCCAGGGTATTTAACCCAAAGCCAAGTGATTTTAATACGAATGGGTGCATAAGCCGTTGATTATTAGATACCAATCGGTATCTTTATGAACAAAAAAATTACAATTCCATTTCTTTTACCAGGCCCGTAAGGTGCCGGGTGATCATTTTAATATCATCGCTGTTGCGGCTGAGCTTACTCATCATAATAGCGCCCTCCAGCGAGGCGATGATGATGGTGGCATAGTACGCTTTATCAATGCCCGGTTTTAATTGTTTGTAGCGGATGCCGTTGTTTAATAAAGTATGTACCGCTTCCCGCAGCAGTTGCAGCATGCCCATCGCCTTTTTGCGCAGGTCGGGGTGGGCATCATCGGCTTCAATGGCCACATTCAGAAGCGGACAACCCCCTTTAACCGGTGGTTTGCTGATGTAGGATTCAAAAAAATTAAAGAGTGATCTCAATTTGTCACCGGCAGTATGCTGCGCTTTTATACTTATTCGTATATGGTCGAACATGGCTTTGGCTAAGTACATCAGTGCTTCTTCTTCCAGGTGTTTTTTGCTGCCAAAATGCTTGTAAATAGCGCCTTTAGTAAGCCCCGTGGCATCCGTAATTTCGCTGATGCTCGTGGCTTTGTAGCCCTTTGTGTTAAAGAGCTGTCCCGCCTTTTGTAAAAGCAGTTCCTTCGTTATTTCCGGCTGGCGCATACGCTAAGATACCGATTGGTATCTTTAAAACAAAAAATTTCCCTCTTTTTTGTAAGAGCGGTAATTGTGTAAATCCCCGGTTTGGTATAAAAACAGGGTCGTTACATCTAAAATATGCACTTACACGTTTGCAAATACCATTAATTTGCTGATGGCAGGGATATACCCGGAAATTTGCCGGGGAAATCCTTAATTTGTAATAAAACCACAGGCTGTAAGTCCCTGGGAAGCAGTTTTTAAAAAATATTCATGCAACAGCAGTTAGTTACAGCAGAAGGAATTAAATACCAGGATATCTTTCTCCGCCTGATTACAGATAAGCGATGGCGCATTGTGCGGCACCTGATGCTACTGGTTCCGTTGGCCATTACTTCTTATCCTGAAGTAGATGTGTCATTACTGGAAACAGCAAAAATTCCTCACCCGGAATTATTTATAGAAGCACTGAGAGGCAGTATATTGTGGATATTTGTTATTTCAGTTTTTATTATCTACCTCAATCTTTTTGTATTAATACCCCGTCTGCTTTTTAAAAATAAATTTTTGTATTATTTTATCAGCAGCATGGTAATTGCATCGGTTTACTTTATAAGCGAACGCAATATTGTTAACTGGTTTATGAGAGACTATAAAACATTTATGCCAGAAATGGCAGTATGGTCAGTCAAAGGATTTGTTGATTCTGTGTTCACTCCACTCGTATTTCTGGCAGCTACTACCGGGTACAAAGTGTTTAAAAAATGGATTGTTGATAATAAGTTGCTCGCTGAAATGAAGCAGGCCAAAATACAGGAAGAACTGGTGAACCTCAAAAACCAGATTAACCCGCATTTTCTGTTCAATACGCTCAATAACCTCAATACGCTTATCTCTACCGATACCGCAAAGGCTTCTGCTGTGGTGCTGGGCCTGTCGGATGTGCTGCGCTATCACCTGTATGAAGCTGATGCAGAAAAAGTATTGCTAAAAAAAGACATTGACATATTGAAACAACTGCTGGAACTGGAAAAACTGCGCCGGGATGATTTTCAGTTCAGCATCAATACCGAAGGGGTTTTAAATGGTGTGATGGTGCCGCCATTTACGTTTATCAATTTTATCGACAATGCCATCAAACACAGTGCCGATAACCGCAATTTTTCTTTTATCAGCCTTGATTTTAAACTGTTGGATAATACCCTTGTTTTTTGCTGCAAAAATTCCATACCGCCTGTGGCCATTGTTTCTAAACCCGGTGGCATTGGCCTGCAGAATATCAAGCGGCGGCTGGAACTGATGTATGGAAGTGCTTTTACGCTGGATATTGCCAGCCATGACAATACTTATACTGTAACCTTAACATTACCTGTATGAATTGTATAATGATTGATGATGGGCCTTTGGCAAGACAGGGGCTGGAGAAAATGCTGGGAAACATTTCGTCATTGGTACTGATGGATAGTTTTTCTAATGCCTTAGATGCCAATGAGTACCTCAAAAAAAATGAGGTGGATCTGATGTTTTTAGACATTGAAATGGCTGCATTGAACGGGCTGGATTTTGCCAAGAGCTTAGTGAACAAGCCACTAATTATATTTGTAACAGCCTATCCGCAGTATGCTTTAGACAGCTACGAAATTGATGCGATAGACTATTTAGTAAAACCGGTACGCATTGAGCGGCTGCTCAGGGCAGTTAACAAGGCTGAAAACTACCTGAAGCTGCTCCAAAAAAACCAGGAAGAACCAGAAACTGCTTCAGTAGAAAATGACTATGTATTTATAAAATCCGACAGGCGCTTTGTAAAAATATTTTTTAAGGAAATA
>JANMDL010000778.1:0-10181 GCA_031376295.1 Chitinophagales bacterium | reverse complement strand
GTCCGGCTCGCTCCGCAACATCTTGCTGCTGATACAAGTACCAACCAGGTTATGCCCGCCAGCGAACCCCTGAAGCAGGATTTGAACAAAGAAGCATTGCAGGGACTTTCAGTTCATCGCAAACTATCTATCGGTGCCGTTGATGACCCATTGGAGCAGGAAGCCGATGCCATGGCTGATAAAGTGATGCGGATGCCGGAGCAACCTTTTGTACAAAGGAAATGTGCTGGTTGTGAAGAAGACGAAAAAGTACAGAGGCAACCATTGGCAGCATCTATCACATCATTTATACAAACAAAAGGAGGGGTTGGCGGTACGGCAAGTGACAGTGTAACCAACCAGATAAATGCCACAAAGGGCAACGGCAGCAAAATGGACAGACCCACACAATCTTTTATGGAAAGCCGCTTTGGTACTGACTTTTCTGATGTAAAAATACATACCGGTGATGATGCCGTGCAGATGAGCAGGGAATTAAATGCACAGGCTTTTACCGTTGGCAGCGATATTTATTTCAACAGCGGTAAATACAATCCTTCTTCTGATGGTGGTAAACATTTGCTGGCACATGAGCTGACGCATACCATTCAGCAGAATAGCGGGATACACAACAAAAAGATTCAACGGTTGCAATATATCCGGCAACTCTCACAAACAGAGTCACAACCCTACCTGCAGCGGTTTGACACAGCGCTTGCAACACTGCAAACCAATATACAGTCACCACATGCTCCCATCCCGCAGGATATTACGGATGCTGTGGCATTATTAGCAAGGTTCCGCACAGAAGACAGGATTACCTGCTGGGAAACATCTGGGGGGCTTATTTATGCAAGTTACGATAGTGGTTCACAAACCATCCGGCTGCATATTTATTTCGGGCAAAGCACCAACCCTTCTACCATTTTACATGAAGCCATACATGCTTTGCATGCGGCAAGATTTCCGGAAATTGCAAGGGTGTACGCAGTAATACTTGCAGCAGGTGGTACTGCAAATGCAAATGTGGCTTTGCTTATGCTTCGCTGGAAGACCTGGACGGAGTACTGGGCATACAGGGGTGTTTTGGAATACAGTAACAGCAGGATAGCAGACCCTGCCCAGCGGCAGGATGCACACCGGCAGGCAATGGCCGAACCTGATGTAAGTCGGCATATCAGGCAATTGCGAACTGAAACTGGTGAAGACTTTGATCCCTCTGTATGGCAACCACCTGAAAGATGGAGGCCTCCTGCAGCCTACCGGAGGGGCAGAAGCCATTAGCCAATGTGTGAAGGGGAGACCCCAGTGTTGAAAACTGAAACCAGGCGGTAACAAAGCCCCATTTTGCCTGATATATTAAACAAATAACCTTATAATACCAAACCCAATGGCTGAATACGCCCCACTAGCCCCGCAACCCCAGGCCGCTGCAACCACAGCGGTCAATCAGGCAATGCCTGCCAGTGAACCACTGAAGCAGGATTGGGATAAAGAAGCATTGCAATACCAGTTTATACAACGCAAACTATCAATTGGCGCAGTTGATGACCCGCTTGAAAACGAAGCCGATACCATGGCCGATAAAGTGATGCGCATGCCGGAGCAACCTTTTGTACAAAGCACATCTGCTGGTTGCGGGGAGGAAGTACAGCGCAGGCCACTGGCAGCAGGCATTAAACCATTTATTCAGGCAAAGCCTGCAACCGAAATTGAGTCAGGAGAACTGACCATTACCGGAGAAGGTGAACAGCCATTCATTCACTGGCCAGGAACATCCAGTTCGGGCGTAACAATCGGTTCCGGGTATGATATTGGTAGCCGAACAGAAGAAGATGTAAGAAAAGACCTTGCCTTAGCCGGATTATCTCAGGAGCAAATAGATGTGATTGCAAAGGGCAGCGGAAAAAAGGGAGCAGCTGCAAAAGGATTTGTGTTGGAAAATAAGGCAACAATTGGATCAATAACTGATAAGCAGCGAATTGCCTTATTCCAGATTGAGTTTTCACGAAAGGAGTTGGTAGCAAAGAGCGCCGCTATAGCTACTGCGCCTGATGAAGGTAATACCAATGCCCGCGGCAGAGAAGTGCTTGAAGGTAAGCCCGAAGGAACATATGTACTCACAGATACAGAATGGGAAAGCCTTCATCCGGCTGTGATTGAACTGCTCACCGATTTGAGGTACCAGGGCGGGTATTATGCGTATGACCGTATAGCAAAAATTAATGCAATTCTAAAAGCGGATACAGATACACTTGAACAACTAAAAGGACTGCGTACCCTGTTTATGGATGGCTATATGGACGAATATGCGGGGAAATTGAAAGAGGGGAAAGGAGGGAAAGGAGCAAGCGAAACTTTTTTTGGCAAAAAGGTGGACATGGAAGGCAGGTACAGGCGAAATCAAATCCGGCTGGCGTACCTTGATAAAGTCATTGCCGCAATAGAATCGGGCAATGATGCTTTGATAACAAAGAGTACTGAAAAAAAAGAGGCTGCTCAATGGCGAAGGTGGGATAGGCGCATGATGAAAAAAATGTCTGTGCGCCCCGCACCTCCTAAAATAAGGGACGGAGGAGGTTGTTAAAAGTAATGTGCCTCTAAAAGCAACCAGAGTGAAATATATCCCTAAATTAAAACTCACCTCAAAAAAATTAAGCCACCTTTACTATAAAAGTGCTACCCCTGCGCAGTTGTATTTTCTTAAGTTAATGACTATGGTGAGGACACCCTCCAGGGCAGTGGCTTTCAGGATGCCATCCTGCAAGTTGCTGAGGGAAAAAACAGAAAAATACAAAAACCAGTGCTTATGTGTTTGTGGCAATAGATAATTGTATTGAAATTGAGGCACAATCGATACTTGTTACCCAATCTCCTTTTCAAAACAGACACTGTTGTACACATCGGCATACTGGCCATAATTGGGGATGCGCCTGTACCCGCTTTTATCGTACATCTTTAACGCTTCCGGCTGGTTATGTCCTGTTTCCAGTACACATTTTTTAAAACCTAACTCTTTGGCCCATTTTTCCAGTTCGGCTAGTATCATAGATGCAATGTGCTGCCCACGTTGTGAGGGGGGAACATACATTCTTTTCACTTCCAGGGTATCATCAGCCAACTGCCGCATAGCACCATTGCCAACAGGCTCATTGTCCTTGTAAGCAACTATACAATATTTCAGGGTGGCCGTTTTGTTAAACTGTGCATAAAAAGCATGGTCGTCACCATCACGTATGGCCAGGTCCTTATCCAGTTCCTTCACCAATTCCTGGAAGTGCAGGTTATCCGAATCTGTTCTTATTATTGAAATCATCACATCATTTTTTAGTCAACTTTCAATCCCCAGTCAATCCCTTTTTGAGTAGCAGGCACACCATCAGTAAGCCATTTGGCAGGCATTTCGCCTTTCAACAGCCAGTCAAAAAATTGCTGCTCCCGTATTTGTATATCCTTGCGGTTGCGGCGCTCAATTAAATTATGTGCCTCGCCATTGTAATTGAGCAACCATACTTTTTTACCCAGCCTGCGTAGGGCAGTAAACATTTCTATTCCCTGGTACCAGGGCACAGCGCCGTCAGCATCATTGCTCATAATTACTACTGGCGTGGTGGTTTTGGGTAAATGGAAAAGCGGAGAGTTTTCTAAATACAGATTTTGCTTTTCCCAAAGGTTGGCACCAATGCGGCTTTGTGTATGCTCGTACTGAAACTGGCGGTTGAGGCCGCTTTCCCAGCGTATACCACCGTAGGCACTCGTCATATTTACAACTGGTGCGCCTGCCCATGCCGCCCTGAAAAGGCTGGTACGGGTAATGAGGTGTGCTACCTGGTAACCGCCCCAGCTCTGCCCCTGTATGCCCATACGGGTACTGTCCACAAATCCTTTTTTAGCAAGGGCTCTTACGCCGCTTACAATATAGCTGTAGGCATCGCCGCCGGGGTGGCCGGTGCTATACCGTATATCCGGTGCCAGCACAATATAACCACGGCTTACAAAAAATGAAATGTTGAGCCGGCTGGGGGTGGGAGCAGGGGCATTGTATTGGTACAATCCATCAGACAATGTTTCGTAAAAATAACAGATAAGCGGGTATTTTTTTGCCGGGTCAAAATTTTCAGGTTTGTACACAATGCCTTCTGTTTCTTTGCCATTGTATGCTTTCCATTTAAACAGTTCGGCAGTACCCCAGTTGTAATTGCTTTGCTGTTTGTTGATATCGCTTAGCCATATATCCTGGCCCGGAACTTTGCTGTAGATTAAATTGGGGCTTTCTTTGTAACTTTCTTTTGTGTAGATAAAGGCATCGGCCTGCTGCGCTTTTACCAAACTGTTGCAGCTGTTTTTTACCACCATCTGTGCTGCAATGCTGCGGTTACTGATTTTTGCTTTTGCATAACCAGATTCTTTGGTGATGTGGTTGAACAGCCTGAAATAAACCGGTTCGTTTGTATTGATCCAGCGGCCATCTTTTTTTGTGTTGATATAGCGCCAGGTTGTTTGCTGCTTTCGTGATAGTGCGGCAGGGTCAATTATGTTTACCGGCTCACCAAGGGCATCGGGCTGCAGCATCCATGCATCGTACCTGTCGTACACATAAAGATGTGCATCGTTTTCATCCCAGCCCATTACACCATAAGGGTTTGGGTTATCCGGCACATCATTATCTTCATCATACAGTGGTGTTTTTATTTTGGCAGAAACATTTTTCGTTTCACCAGTTGCCGTATTGTAAGTAAAGTACTGGCGTTTTGCATCATCATACCAGTAAACATATTTACCTGCTGGTGAAGCAGAAAAATTGGTGGTGATTTCCTTTACTATCAATTTTTTTTGCCCTGTCTCTATGTCAATAAAATAAGCCGTGGTTTTGGTATTGCCCAGCCACTGTGCCTGCAGCCGGCTGCCTTTATCAGTTTCGCCCAGCACCCAATTGGCATTGCCTTCGTTAACAATGCTGATTTGTTCCAGATTTTCATCGCCCAATTGTACTATTTTATTGTCGCCTGGTTTAATAACAGCTGTGTAGCTGCGTTTCAGTTCTGTTTCCAATTGCCTGAGTTGCCGTGGCTGCAGGTAATCATCGTTGTAATGCCATACATCTAACTTAGCCAGCTCAAAGTCCACCAGTGTAGTGTCTTTAGCAGGCTTAATGGGCGCTGAACCAAAAAAGAGTTTTTTGCCATCCTTACTGAAAACAAGATTGCCGTTTTCGCTTACCGTATTGCCCAGTTTCATCCCCACTACGTTTTTATCAGCAATCAGTAAGGCTGAATCAGTTCCTGCTTTGTAATGCCAGAGTTTATAAAATTTAACTAATGCTTTACTGCTGCTGTCACGCTCGGCCAAAAATGCTGCCTGGGAGCCATCTTCGTCCATTGCATAGCTTTTGCAATCGTTGCATTTTTTTAAGATGGTATCCATTTTTTCATTAGTAAGGTTGTACCACAATACCATTGCCACGCTGTTGGTGTCTTTGGTATTTTTAGTAGATTCCATCAGCAGTACATTTCCTTTTTTGTTAAAATAATATTCACTGATGTATTTAAAGTTTTTTGTTTTACCCGTGGCAAGGTTTTTCAGTACCAGTTCTGTACCTTCTCCGGCTGCAATAGCGGCAGCATCATCACCATCGGCATCGGTGGCTTTATCATCATCAAGGCCTTTTTTTAATATTTCCTTTGCTGCTTTTTGTGCGGCTGCAATCACTTCTTCTTTGTTGATATTCCCTTTTACTGAATCTACTGAGCGGCGGATAACAGAGTCGGCAAGTTTTACCAGCATGTCCAGTTTTATTTTGTTACTGTCTGGCACAACAGCTTTTTTCTTTTCGGGTTCCTGCACAGCTTTCTCTAATTGATAAGCTACCCAACCGGCAGCTTTCTCCGGTGTTTTGTATGCTTTTACTTTAGCAATTTTTGTCACGCTGTCCTGGCCCAACTCCATTATCCCCAGTGAGTCTTTTGGCATCTCATCCGGTTTTTTCTTTTTAATTTTTGCCTGGCGGGTATCGGCAAAAGCCGGCTTTATTTTAAATACCAGATATCGGCTGTCTTCGGTAATAATGGCATTGTAACCACGGGGTATTTCTTTTTTCTGCTGCGTTTCAATGCTTTGCACCACTAATTGACCATCGCCTTCCTGCGGATTAATGGTATACACCACAAATTTGCCATTGTTGCTGATGAGGCGCTCGCCAATATTTTGCCAGCCATCGTAAACTGTATGGTCGAGCGGTTTTTTTTGGGCCGATGAATGCAGGGATACAAATGCAGCGATAAGGAGCAGAAAATACCTCATAAGATTATAAGTTAAATTGGTTGTAGCAGCAAATTACTACTTTCGGCAAATAAAATTGCCCCTGCACTCAATTATGTGTGGTATTGGCGGTTTTTTAGCATTGAAGAGGGGGAGAAGTATCCATTTTACTGCTGCTCTGCAGCCCGGTATTGACATATAGGCACAAAAGCACAGAAAATACACTAAAAAAACTTCTGATTTTTTCCCTTTGCTTGTGTTTCTTCTTCGCTCTTGTCTTCGGCACAATCTCCGCCTTTGTTGTGCCTTTCTGACCAACAACGATTTGCGGTCAATCCCAAAGAGTGCCGCATCTGAAGCTAAGTTGCTGGTGATAGCCATCGGCACGAACACCAATAAGGGTACATAAAAATACCCTGCCCCTCTTGTTTGTACAAATTAAAAAGGAGCAGGGTATTGCTGTTAAAGCTGAAATACCGAATATCAAATAGCTTAAGGCCGCTTTATAATTACTATTGGCATAACTAACTGCGCAGTGCATGCAGTTATAAGTCCGGCACTGTTTTTTTTATTCTTTGATGAGCCTGAATTGCTGTTCTTTTACTTTTACAATATACAATCCCCTGGGCGCAGAAGGCTCCAATGCAATTGAATTGGCACCGGTAATACGGTAAGCCACTGATTGCCCTGTGGCATTGAATACACGTACCAAGGACTTATTATTCAGTTCGGATGATGTAATGCCCACAACCTGTATGTGTGAAGTGAAAGGATTGGGGAATACTTTAGCTGCCTTGCCGCTGCTTTTGCTGTTATTTACATACGCAATTTTAGAATACTCAAACGACCCGTCCTTATCGATTTGTTTAAGCCGGTAAAAGGCTGCACCGTTAAGGGATGCATTATCCGTAAAGGAATACCTTACTGCAATACCCGAACTGCCGGCTGCTTTCACTACACCTGCTTCGCTGAAGATAACACCGTCATTGCTTCTTTCAATACTATAACGGTAACTGTCAATTTCTACAGATGACACCCAGTTGAGAGTGACCGTATTGTTGGCATTGAGGCTGGCAAGGAATGACTCTATTTTAACCGGTAGCGGTGAGCCGGCAGGATCCAGCAGTTTGGTGCAGCAGCCGTTTGCGTTGCAGCTTCGCACCTGGAAAACTGGTGTGCCGCATGGATATACAAAACAGGCATAACCTAAAGAGTCTGTGAACACTAAGTTGCCGCTGGCAGTAGGTACACTATTGTACTGTGGTGGGGGGCCTTCAATCTGTATCAAAGAGTTGGGCAGCATGTTGTAAACATATACTGCGCATACCTGCTGACCACCAGACGTAAAAGTGACATGGTTGGTAAAGGCATTGGGGGAGCATATTTGCTGCGCCTGTAGTTTAGTGAAACCGGCCATCAGTAATACGCAAAGCGAAACGAATGTGTAAATTTTACTCATTTTTGTGTTGTTGTGAATTGTAAAAAAATAAAAAATGCAACTGGTGTCCAGGTAATATAGGTATCCATTTAATTTTGTTAGGATTGAGGTTATAGTATTTTTATAAGGATTAAGGTTATCGATTTTTTGTAAGGATATAAATTCAACTGGTATTGTTAGGATATTGAAGCTGTTGCAAAGTTACGTTCTTTTTTTTTTAAAAAAACTTTGATGTACCTGGTAAATTGAAAATGTGTATAAACTCTTCTCCGGCGGGTTCGCTGGTATATACTGTCAGCATATTAAGCGTTTCGGCTAACCCCTACCGATAATTTTGTACAGGTGTGTACTTTTCGGTGCCGGGTTCTCATACAGCCGTACCTGTTATACTGTCATCTTGTTACTGTCTTCTGCGATTAATCCTCTTCCATCTCCTCCCTTATTTCTTCACTTATTGTTAAAAGCAGCTTGTCAATGCGGTGGCCGTCCATGTCAATAATCTCAAAGCTGAAACCTTTCCATTCAAAACTGTCGCCGGTTTTAGGGATGCGTTCCAGCTCATGCAGTACAAAGCCTGCCAGGGTATCAAATTCATGTTCACCTTCGTTCATCCACTCGGTTTTTTCAAACCTGCTCAAAAAGTCGTAAAAAGGCAATTGTGCATCTACTAAGTAACTGCCATCCTTTCTTTCGGTAATCTGGTATTCTTCCTGGCCGGTTTGCGGTACATCGCCCACAATGGCTTCCAGTATATCATTCAGGGTAATTAACCCTTCCAGTGTGCCATATTCATTTACTATAAAGCAACTGTGTATCCTTGTTTGTTTAAATTTTTCAAGTAGTTGGTAGGCCGAATTGTTTTCGGGTACAAACATAGCCTTGCGCATCAATTTATCAATCGTGGTATTGCTGTCGGGTGCCAGAAAAAGATCTTTCATAAACACCAGTCCCTTAATATTATCAATAGTACCATCACACACGGGGTAAGAAGAGTAGGGTTGGTTACCAATCTTTACTTTTACAGTTTGCACCGTATCTTTTATATCCACCCAGGCAATATCTGTGCGGTGTGTCATCAGCGAGGTGATGTTGCGGTCGCCAAGGTGAAACACCCTTTCAATAATGTCTTTTTCCTCTTCTTCAATAGCACCATGCTCGCTGCCTTCACTAATAATGGCTTTAATCTCTTCTTCAGTTACTAAATTGTCGCCTGTTTGTTTGATGTTAAAAAGGCGGAACAGAAAGCCGCTGATTTGCATAAGCAGCCAAACAAATGGATGGGTGAACCTGGAAAAAAGATACATAGGGCCTGCGGCTAAACGGGCAATTTTCTCTGCTTTGAGCATCCCTATGCGTTTGGGCATCAGCTCCCCGAAAATGATGGATAAAAAAGTAACAATAATAACGATAATGGTGGTGGCTATTGCACCAGCCCAGGGTTTTAGTACCTCAATGTTTTCTACAAAAGGTTTTAGATTGCTGCTGAATTTTTCGCCTGAATACAAACCTGTTAAAATTGAAATAAGAGTTATGCCTATTTGTGTAGCCGAGAGAAACACTTCCGGATTTTCGGATAGCTCAAGGGCTTTTTTTGCTTTAAGGTCTCCTTTGGCAGCCATGCTTTCCAAACGCCCCTTTCGGGCACTTACCAAAGCAATTTCACTCATTGAAAACAGTCCATTTATAAAAATAAGGACCAGCAATATGACGACTTCTACCATAATTCTATGTCAATATATATCTTTTATTTACCAATTGACCGGGCAAATATCCGATTAAAATTCCAATAAATGCCCCGCAGATTACGTCAAGCGGGTAATGCACCCCCACATATACCTGTGCATACGCAATGGCAAAAGCCCAGGCAAACCACCAGAGCATCTTTTTACCAAACTGTTTTTTAAGGGTTAAATAGAGGTAAGTTGCCAGTGCAAAATGGTTTACAGCATGGGAGGAGGTAAAACTGGAGCTTTGCGGTCTGTAACCTACCAGTATATGTATGCTGCCGGCCAGCGAAGGGTCATTGCAGGGCCGCAGCCGGAAAAAATTGGGTTTTATGAGCGTACTGCTGATAAAATCGCTCAGAATAACTGTGAGTACTGCAAACAGGATGAACCAGCCTGCATTTTTTTTGTAATTGATGATTACAAAAAGCAGCATAAACAGGTAAAGTGGTACCCACAAATTTGAATTGCGCAGCCAGGGCATCAGCCAGTCGAAAAAAGGATTTTGCCATTGCCCGTTGATGAGCCGGAAAAAAGAACGGTCGAATTGAAGCAGTGATTGCATTAAATGTTGTGTACCTGTTAAATAAATCTTATCCAAAAATAATTAAACTAAATTTGCCCCCAGTTTTAATTTTACTGCATGGCATTTATAGAAAGATTGCCCCGGCTGCTGCGCTGGGTTATTTCAATTGTACTCACCTGGTTGCTGGTAATGCTGCTGCTCCGGCTTGTTTTTTACTGGCAGTACAATCCACCGGGTAAAGGTTTTTCCGGCTCCG
>JANMDL010000772.1:0-2690 GCA_031376295.1 Chitinophagales bacterium | reverse complement strand
CAGATGGCTGGATTACTGCCAAGGTAAGAAACACGGCTGATACATACCCCGGGCAGCGTTGCTTTGTAAGGGCAGCCTACACAGCGCCCATGGTAGTTAATACAAGCAGTGCCACAGGCAGCATCCCTTCCAATATTTCCATCTGGACGGGTAATAAAAATACCACAGATGTAAGTGATTGCGCCAATTGGGAAAATGGTGCCGTGCCGGGGGCTGCAAGCAATGTATTTGTGTATGGCCATACAAGGCCCTTCCCGGTGTTGAATTATAATTTAACGGTGAATAAATTAACGGTTCAGTCAAATGCTTCGTTTACGGTGGCGCCGGGTATTAATTTAACGGTGTTGTCGCAGTAGAAGATTTTGGTTCAAATACAGATGCCCTGCTTATTTGCGGGGCATTTTTTATTGTATTTTCCGGGCGGGCGGTGGGCTTCATAGCGTGGATATATCCATTGGTATGAGACCCTGCAATTGAAGGACTGCCCGGTTTGCCGAATATTGTTAGATTGCGATTGTATCCTGCAAGTAATTGCATTACCCTGCATTGCCATTGATACAGGAGTACATTTCAAATTTTCGCTGAAATTCCTTATTTTTGATAAAACATTTTTTATGGCTCATCCGGTAAAGTATATCGTAAATGAAAATGGGCAGAAAACGTCTGTATTAGTTCCTTTAACTACCTGGACAAAAATTAATACTGATTTTACAAATCTTCAAAATAAACTTCAGGTTCTATTGGGTATTAAATCAGCTTTTACTGAAGTTAAGTCGGCTAAAAAATCAGGAAAGGAATTAAAGACATTAAAGGATTTTCTGCGTGAAAGTAATCGTTAGAATTACCGCCAACTTCAAAGCAGCGGCTAAGCCTTTGTTAAAAAAATATGCATCGCTAACCGCAGACCTGCTGAAATTAGAAAAGGATTTACTTGAAAATCCCAGGCTTGGAACCCCTCTTGGCCACGATACATATAAAATCAGGCTTAAGATTTCCAGCAAAAATAAAGGTAAAAGTGGCGGAGCCCGGGTTATTTCCCTTGTTGATTCAACTTTAATAGGGTTTGCCGAACAAACTTCACCTGAAGAAATAACGGTAAACTTATTGTCAATTTATGACAAATCTGACGTTGCTAATATAACTGATAAAGAGCTTAAAGATTTAATCAAAAGTTTTTACAAAAGCACTAACTAGTAACACAACAAGCAACTAAAGTTTTGTTTTGTAATTGTGCCCCCGGTGGGGACACAATTACAAAAGAGTGAAAGTAAAACACTTAAGTTTGTGACAACATTGTTCACACAATTGAGTTACAGCCTGGCGGGTAATATAGCATGGATAAGTGCGCTGACATAATACCCCGGCGCAGTAAAGCACCCTTTCTAAAACTTATACCCCCAAGTCATAAACCGCATCCCCGGCAGCGTATTACCGCCAAAATCAAACAGCGCCATGTTTTCCCAACTGCTGCCCTGCCCCCAAAGGTCACGCAGGCTGGAGCTGATCCAGGCGGGCTCCCAGTACATGATGCCGGTGCCGCCAGCGTCAATTACTGTTTGCGTAAGATCCTTCATGTATTGCAATTGCCCTGCTTCGGTTACCGGGTAGCCAGGCACACCCGTATCTCCTGCAATGATATTGTTATAAGTATCTGCACTTTTATCGGTAAAAGGATAGCCCGTTTCTACTATCATTACTTTTTTGTTCCAGGTGGCTTTAAAGTTGATGATGGTATTTTTTATATCAGCCATTGCATTTACGGTACTCCATTTAAAATAATGCGACAGGCCAATGATGTCAAAATCGGTTACGCCATTGGTACCCATCACTTTTACAAGCCAGGGGCCCGCATCCTGCAACTGTGCTACATGCAAAATAATCTGCGGTTTTATTGTTGAGGTGGCCGAAAAATCTCTTACGGCCTTAATGCCTGCTTTCAGCAAAGTGCAGAAGGCGGTATAATCAGCACCAACCGTTTTACCTACGGGCCAGAGCATTCCATTATTGTTCTCATTACCCACCTGTATCATTTCCGGCACCAGGTTTTTAGTTTTAAAATAATTAAGCACAGCCAGCGTATAATTGTACACAGAATCTTTGAGTACTGCAAGCGGTAAACCTGCCCATGCGGCCGGGGTTGGCTGATTACCCGGGTCGGCCCAGGTATCGGAATAATGCAAATCGAGGTTTACGGCCATGCCTGCATTTTTCGCCCGCTGCATGGTTTTTTCCACGTCCTTCAAATCGTTGTACAATTTGCCGCCATTAAGCGGTGCAATCCACTGCGGGTTGTGCCACAAGCGCACCCTCACCACATTGGCACCATTGTTTTTAAAAATAACAAAGGGGTCTTTTACTGTGCCGGAGTCTTTGTACACACCGCCGTAATCCTGTACCTGGTTTACATAAGAAAGGTCGGCTCCCATAGCAAACTTATCCCAGTTGTAATACACTGCTGGTTCGGCAGCTGGCGCAACTGGTGCTGATGCTGAATTTTTTTTGCAGGTTGCAAAGATGGCTGTTGCTGCGAATAACCCAAAGACCGTAATTTTTTGCAATTTCATACACAGTAATTGACAGTAAAAAGGGTTGCTGCAATAAAGCAACAACCCCTGTAAATATAGTTAATAAACTTACAGCTTTGTTACCGTGTATTTATTCTTGTGAAAGTTCACATTGATTTTATAGTT
>JANMDL010000763.1:0-10285 GCA_031376295.1 Chitinophagales bacterium | reverse complement strand
TTTTTTTGCAAAAAAAATTAATGCAATATTAGGTACACCCATTGGCATCATTCATACCTCTTGGGGGGGCTCAAATATTGAAGCCTGGATGGATAGTGTATCATTGTCATCTGTAGTGAAAGTGACAATCCCTGAAAAAGTTGCTTATGACAAGGCAAATATTACAAACACCATTTTGTATAAATCTTTGTTACACCCATTTATTGGTTATACCATAAAGGGAATGCTATGGTACCAGGGAGAAGGGAATAGGGCAAGGCCAAAAGAATATCAAATCTTATTTCCGTTATTGATTAACTCATGGAGAACGCAATGGCAACAAGGCATTTTCCCTTTTTATTTTGCACAAATTGCTCCGCATTCCGGTTTGCCAAATAATCAAATTAATGGAGCATTTTTAAGGGAGGCTCAGCTACATACCATGCAAACTGTAGAAAGTACAGGCATGGCTGTAACATTGGATATTGGAGAACAGTTTTTAATTCATCCAGCCCAGAAGGAAATAGTAGGAAACAGGTTGGCGTATTGGGCCCTGGCAAAGGATTACAATATTGCAGGTATTGCTTTTAGCGGGCCGGTGTACGACAAGATTGAGAAAAATAAGAACGATACCATAACGATTTCTTTAAAATATGCAGAAATGGGTTTAAGCAGTTTTGGCAAACCCTTAACCGATTTTGAAATGGCTGGTGCTGATAAAGTTTTTTACCCTGCATCGGCTATGTTTACCAAAGGACGTAAGGAGTGGATTTCCGTTTGGAGCGATAGTGTTAAAAACCCAATCAGTGTTCGTTATGGCTTCAAAAATTGGTTGCAGGGTTGCTTATACAATACACAGGGATTGCCAGCGTCATCATTCAGAACGGATGACTGGTGACCTAAAGTTGTAACATACCTCACTACTTTTTTTGTACATCATTGCATTCAGCTACATAAAAAAGTGAATTTTTTAGTGTTCAATTATCAAAATCAATAAAAATGAAACATTTCTTTTTCCTTCTTGTTAGTGCAGCTTTTGGTATGTTTGGCCCGGAAACTTGTCTGGGACAAAAATCAAGTAAAAAAATGGTAGACAAGCAAACACCCAAAGATGCCATCCCGTTTGTTAATGATGACAGCGTATCAAAGAAAGACCTCGAAAATAACTGGCAGTTAGAATTTTCAGACGAGTTTAACGACAAGGAAATTGACCCCAATAAATGGAATGTCGAAGAATCTGTGAAAAAGCGTGTTGACATTACGCTTTATGCCGATAAGGACCAGTTGGAGGAAAAAGATGGCAATGTGTACATCTATTACCGTAAATCCAATATCAGCGATACTGCTTATAATGCAGGCAGGTTTACTTCAAAAGGCAAATACGCACCAATATATGGCTTCTTAGAGTGCCGGATGCATGTTGTAAAACCAAATGGTCATCAAACGGCTTTCTGGATGATGCCAGAGGGCAAAGGCATGAGTAAAGAAGGCATAGACAGCACGGCCAATGATGGTGCAGAAATTGACATCATAGAAGGCACTAAGGCAAATGCCTATTCTTTGGGCCTGCACTGGGATGGATATGCAAAGCCTGCACACAAATCGAATGGCAGGTTAATAAAGCAACCCAATATGCATGATACGGAATACCATATTTACGGTTTTGAATGGACACCAACACATCTTAAATTTTATTTTGACGGCAAAGTGGTAGCCACAATGAAAGACCCGAAACTTATACCACATGTGGCCGAATTTATTTATTTCTCAGGAAGTTGTTTTGGACAAAACAACTGGGTGGATGGCGACATACGTAAAAATGAATTTATTCAGCAAGGCAATACAGACAAAGCGTATATAGATTATATCAGGGTTTATAAGAGCAGAAATTAACAGGCAATAAAACCTTGTATTGACCTTTACATTTTTTACCTGCTTGTAATAAGTGGTAAGCACTGGCAGTGCATTACCATGGGGCAAATAATAAAAGAAAAAAGATTTTAATGAAAAAAGTTGCTGGAACAGCATTGGGATTCTTTTGCTTATTTAGCATTCTTGTTAATGCACAGCAACCCACCCTTTTTTTTAAAAAAGGCGACAGGGTGTGTTTTATAGGCAATAGCATTACACACAATGGAGAGTTTCACCACAACATCTTTCAGTATTATGTAACAAGGTTTCCAAAGCAACCAGTCAGTTTTTTTAATGCGGGTATAAAAGGGGATGTAACAGGTGGCATCTTAAAAAGGATTGACACCGATGTGATGATTCATAAGCCAACACATGCTGTTATTATGATTGGCATGAACGATGTACAACGGGATTTATACGGGAAAAGCGCAATACAAAATGCAGATACTTTAGCAAGGAGAAAAGCAGCGCTGGATTTGTACAGCACAAACCTGGATAGCATTGTACGTGTTTTATTGAAGAAAGGCGTTAAAGTAATACTGCAAAAACCATCTGCTTACGATCAAACATCCAGCATGAAGTACCCTAATAACTGGGGGGTTAATGATGCCTTAACCGAGTGTGGTATGATCATGCAAAAACTGGCAGATAAATACAGGTTGCCAACAATAGATTACGGCACTATAATGACCAGTATTACCAGGCAACTGCAGGGAAAAAATCCAGCAGCCACATTAACAGTCAATGACAGGGTTCATCCAAACAGTATGGGGCATTTTATAATGAGTTACAAGTTTTTAAAAACTGCAAATGTCTCTTCCACAGTTGCTAAAATAGTGGTTGATGTAAAAAAACTTACTGACAAAAAAGCTAATAAAAATTGCAGTGTAAAAGCAGCTATGGATAAGCAGCATGTACTTACGCTGGATGTATTAGAAAATGCCCTGCCCTTTCCCATTACAGATAACCAGCAACCGGCTATCTCATTAGTGGAGTTCACAAAAGATTTTAACAATGAAATTTTGCAGGTATTGCACTTAGAAAAAGGCAATTACCAATTATTGATTGACAATACAGTGATTGATCATTTTTCAAACGATGCATTACAGCAAGGCATCAACTTAGCTGCTTATAAAAAAACACCTCAGTATAAACAAGCATTGAAAGTTCAAAAGGCTTTAGAATTGCTTTGGGTAAATGAAGCCAACTTCAGGGCTGCAGCTTTTGTTGAATACACCTGCCTGCAATCATTTGCGCAAAAAAACGATATGGTTGCTGCAAAAAAATACCTGGATTCTTTGTACGTTGTTCGCTTTAAAGGGCAATCCTATTACAGCAACGCATTTGAAAAATACATTACTTTTAAACCACAAATAGCAAGGTTGCTGCAACAAGCCGATTCATTACAGAATATTGTTTATGCACAAGCACAACCTGTTGCCCATACATTCACCATCAAAAAAGCAGAAGCCCCTTCTGTTGCGGCTTTGATAGAAGCAAGTCAGTCGGGGGCGATGCCTTTGCTGTTTGATGTTCAGCCTAAATATCTTGTAACTGAAATGGCTGCATTTAATTCAGATAAAGAATTTTACTTGCGAAATGGGTTGCCCAATTTTTTCAGTAAAATAAACCAGCAAAACCCCAACCTGACTATTGGTTTTTTGGGAGGCAGCATTACAAAGGCAGAGGACCAGTATCGTAATCAGACGCTGGCGTTTATACAATCCCTCAACCCAAATGCAAAGTTAAAAGGGATTAATGCGGGTGTATCCGGTACTGGCACAGAGCTTGGGGCATGCAGGGTAAAAGAACAGGTATTAAAATATAATCCTGATTTGGTTTTTATAGAGTTTGCCGTAAACGGAGGCAGTAACCAGGCCCTGGAAGGTATTGTGCGGCAAATCATCTTGAACAATCCACAAACCGACATTTGCCTGATATATACCATCGCCGGTGAGCAATACCTGCAATATGCCAAAAATGAAGTGCCCTCAAAAATTCAAGGTTTTGAAAAAGTTGCCGACTACTATCAAATCCCCTCTATACACATGGGTTTATATCCCTCAGTATTAGCCGCCGGGGAAAATTTAATTTGGAAAAGTGCATCTGAAGTGGGTGATAAAATCGTATTCTCAAAAGATGGTACACACCCTGCAAAAGCAGGTGGCGATTTGTATGCGCAGGCCATTGCCAGGGCATTTCGTGTATTTAAAAATTCCGCTGCTACCAGCAATTTTGAAATACCTGCACCCTTGTATCCCGATAATTGGCAAGATGGTGGCATGTATGCACCAACAGAAATAGGGACTTTCAGTAAGGATTGGGAAAGCATTCGTCCGTTGGAATATCCCCATTTAAAAGGCTTCGCCCCCTGGTTTTCAACCATATATAAAGCAGTAGCGCCCAATGCAGGTTTCACCTTCAAATTTAAGGGCACCGCTTTTGGTTTTTTTGATGTAGGTGGCCCGGAAGTTGGCCAGGTACTGGTAGAAATAGATGGTAATTGCGCACCACTGAGCAGAAAAGCAGGCAATGCGGCCAACAATCTACCCAACGAAACAGGTTTCAAATGCATCAACAATAGGTTCAATACCAATTGCAATAATCGTTATAGGGGACAGTTTGAAATATTTGAAGTGCCAGATGGATTGCATGAAGTGAAGATCACCTTATCATCCATTCAAGCAGATAAGTTGGCTATTTTGTATGGACAAGATTTAGCCGATATACAGCAAAACCCGGATAAATATTATCAACAGGTTTTCTATTTGGGAAAAATATTGGTTAAGGGTACAATCATTAACAAATAGGCATGAAATATATCTGCTTCAGCTTTATCCTATTTTTTTTAAGCGTGCCGGTACAAAAAAGTACTGCACAATCTGTTTACGAAAAACCATCAAAAGGGCAACTTTCACAAATTGAACGTGGCTATGGCATGTTTATTCATTTTGGCATAAATACTTTTAATGAACTTGAATGGTCAAAGGGTGATTTACCGGCGCTATCCTTTAATCCAACAAGTTTAAATTGCGATCAATGGATTAAAACAGCAAAAGAAGCAGGGTTTAAATACGTAATTTTAGTTATTAAACATCATGACGGTTTTTGTTTGTGGGATAGTAAATACACCGATTACGATGTAGCATCGGCAACTGTAAAAACAGATATTGTAAGAGAAGTGAGCGAAGCCTGTAAAAAATATGGATTAGAATTTGGCTTGTATTATTCATTATGGGACAGGCATGAACCAGGTCATAACAATAAAAACCCACAGGTTTATGTAGATTATATGAAAAACCAAATTACCGAATTGCTGACCAACTATGGCAAAGTTTGCGAGCTATGGTTTGATGGTGGTTGGGCGAAGAAAGATTCTGCCTGGCACTTAGCAGAAGTGTACAATCACATAAAAAAATTGCAACCCAATTGTTTGGTTACAGTTAATCACACCATTAAAATGGCAGGACAAAACAAAGCAATGTTGCCAAGAGATATGCAGCATGGAGATTCTATAAGATACTACCCTGTTGATTTTAGAACCAAAGACCCCAATATGGCAAGATGGGATGACCCCAAATTGTATTTGTACAAAGACACCTTGCGTTATTTACCTTTCGAACATACTATTTGCCTGTCGGACCGCTGGAATTGGTTTCAGAAAAAAACCAATTTACCGGTTCGTTGTCTTGATGAACTGGAAGAGCTCTTTTATTTGGGCACATCCAACAATAATGTTTTGGTTGTAAATGTCCCGCCTGATCAAACCGGGCAATTAAGGCAGCATGAGGTAAACCAACTATTGGCGTTAGCAGATCGTTTGGGTATAAGAGGCGGCAAGAATAAATTTCCGTCCACACCCAAAAACTTAACCTTTGACAAGCCAATCATTTCAAGTAATGCACAAGAAAAAAACAGTGCATCATTAGCCAACGATTATAGTATAGAAACCTGCTGGATGGCAGAAAAAGACACAGCTGTTTTGATCATTGATTTTGAAACTACTGTTACGTTCAATCGTATTGCATTATTTGAGAAATACGATGAAAAGCAATTGGGTGACGGTTTTTCTGTACAGCATACATTTGCAATACAAGCATACAGTATTGATGTTTATGATGGCAAAAAGTGGATTACCATTTTTGTGGGTGATGAAATAGGTGCTTGTAAAATTATTCATTTACCCGCCTTGCATGCAGCGCAAAAAATCAGGTTACAAATTTTAAAGGCCAGTAAACCACCTGGGCTATTTCATTTTAGTGTGGCAGCTGTTAAAAAAAGAGGAATAAGGGTTATTTCAAGATAGCGATGCACAAAAGAGGCTGCGGCAATAAATGTAAACAGCTACTGCAAAGTCTGGTATTCCCCGAAGGGATGTAACAGGACATCAAAAACGAAGGGTGTCGAACCCCGAAAGTAAATGGCGTTTTCCGCTACATATCAACAGCAGCAGGCCTTATAGCCAATAAAAAAAGCGGCAGTTTCAATCAAAATGATGATACTGCCGCTTTGGTGGAGCTGGCGGGAGTCGAACCCGCGTCCAAACACATCCGCCGTAAGCTTTCTACATGTTTATCCCTGCATTGATTGTCGGGAAAAAACCGGGGCAGAGCACACCAATCGTTTCCTTAGCTGAATAGGCTTAAGCAACAGTCACAGCCTTCTGTTGCAGCATCCCGTTTTTGTTTTGAGTCGGCGGAAGAACATGGTAACAGGCCAACCTGTTCTACGGCCCTAATGGATACCTAATCTCTGATTAAGCAGCCATGGCATACTGTGTATTGCCATTTAAATTGTTGAATATTCAGATTAAGGTGCTAATTATCCAACGCACCACATGCTTACACTTACAAAGAACTATGCTGTCAAAACCGGTCAGCCCCGTATTTTAATTAAGAATTAAAAATTATGAATTAAGAATGACGAACGCTTTGATTTCAGCAGTTTATTCCGCATGCCCAATTTTTAATTTTTAATTCTTAATTCTTAATTGTCATTTTCCTTTCCCCCATCCAAACCAATCGTTACCATTGGCGTACAACATTAATGCCAGTAACAATACCATGCCTGTTATCTGTGCATATTCCATAAATTTTTCGTTCGGCTTGCGCCCGGTAATCATTTCTCCCAAAGTAAACAATACATGCCCACCATCCAGCGCCGGTATCGGCAGCAGGTTCATAAAGGCGAGTATGATGGAAAAGAAAGCTGTGATGGTCCAGAACTGTTCCCAATCCCATCCCCTGCCGGAAAATACAGAACCCATGGATTTAAAACCACCCAATCCCTTATACGCCCCTGTACTGGGTGTAAATATTTTTTTGAACTGGTCAATATACCAGCCAAGCTTTTCACCAGCCATATGAACCCCCGCAGGAAATGCCGCAAAAAAACCATACTTTTTTACCTCAAACTTAATCACTCCTGCGCTATCCAAAGATTCTTCTTTACCGATTATTTTCATTCCATCCACCACACCGTTACTATCAATCGGCCATACGGCACTCATCTGCTTGCCATCACGCTCAAATATTACATTCGCCGTACCGTTCTTTTTTTTGTCGAACATTTTTACCACATCAGCAGTAAAGGGTGTAGCTATTGAATCCACCATCAGTAATTTATCCCAGCGCCTGGCGCCTATTTTAGCAACATTACCTGTATCAGCAGCAGCGCCTACCCAAAAAGGACTGCGTATGCTGATAAGTGGTATGTCATTCCGCTTCTTTTCTACCAGTTTACCAATAAAATCAGGGCGAAGTTTTATTATCACTTCTTTTCCGTCTCTCAATACAGTAGCAGTCTCTCCTACCACCAGCTTGGGGATAAAATCCCTGTAATTTTCAACGGGTTTGTTATTTACCGCAACAGGTATGTCACCATCCATAAATCCCATACTCAGCATAAGACTATCCTGCACTTCAACGCCATATTTAAGTGAGTTGCTATAAATCTTCTTCTCCCCCCATACCATCAGTATCATGGCATAAATTAAAAATGCCAGCAGCACATTTACCGTTACGCCACCCAGCATTATTATTAACCGCTGCCAGGCTGGTTTGCTGCGAAACTCCCAGGGCTGCGGTGGCAGTTTCATCTGCTCCTTGTCCATACTCTCATCAACCATACCGGCTATTTTTACATAACCACCAAGGGGCAGCCAGCCAATGCCATATACCGTATCGCCAATCTTCTTTTTAAAAATAGAGAACCAGGGATCGAAAAACAGGTAAAATTTTTCCACCCTGCACTTGAACCACCTTGCTGTGATGTAATGTCCAAATTCGTGCAGTATTACCAGTATGGAAAGTGACAGTAGCAGTTGCGACGCTTTCAGCCCCACACTGCTCCAGTTGATAGCCAATAATGCTGTATTCATATATACTTGTTCCGCCCGGGGCGGTATTTTTTCTTTTTATAAGTTGGGTTGAATTTATGTCTTCCGGCTAACCTGCGGGTATATTGCACGGAAACTACAACTGAATCAACGAAGCGGCAAAGTTACGGGCTTCCCCATCGCTGTCAAAATATTCCTGCAAGCTGGGTTTTTCAATAAATGCCACGTTTTCCATGGTTTTTTCCACCATGGCCGTCATATCCAAAAAGCCGATACGGTTGCGCAGAAAGGCCCACACGGCTATTTCGTTGGCAGCATTGAGCACACAGGGTACGTTACCTCCCTTGTTCAAAGCTTCTATGGCCAGCGCTAAATTTCTGAAAGTTTTAACATCTGGCTCCTCAAAACCAAGTGTTGGGTACTTGCGGAAGTCGAGCCGGGGAAAATCATTTTTGATCCTTTGGGGGAAACCAAGGGCATATTGTATGGGCAATTTCATATCGGGCAGCCCCATCTGGGCCTTTATACTGCCATCCTCAAACTGCACCATGCTGTGTACAATGCTTTGCGGATGCACCACCACCTGTATCTGGTCGGGCTTCAGGTTAAACAACCATTTGGCCTCAATCATCTCCAGCCCCTTGTTCATTAAAGTGGCAGAATCAATACTTATCTTGGCACCCATGTTCCAGTTGGGATGCTGAAGGGCATGGTCACGCTTTACATTCACCAAAAAATTTGGTTTTTTACCCAAAAACGGGCCACCGCTGGCTGTAAGGATAATTTTTTCGATGCGGTTCCTTGTTTCGCCCACAAGGCACTGAAATATGGCTGAATGTTCACTGTCCACCGGTAATATCGGTACTTGCTTTTCAATGGCTTTCTGCATCACAATATCACCCGCCACCACCAGGGTTTCTTTATTGGCCAGGGCCACCATTTTACCCTTTTCTACTGCTTTAAGCGTGGGTTTAAGCCCCGCAAAGCCCACAATGGCCGCCAGCATCACATCATAGGTATCAAAATCGGCGGCTTCTACCAAGGCATCTTCGCCGGCAAAAACCTTTATGTCTGTGTTGGCCAGTGCTTCTTTTACTTTTTGATAACGGGTATCATCTCCAATTACCACAGCATTAGGAGTAAATTCCAGTGCCTGTTTTATCAGTAATTCGTCGTTGGTCTGCGCCGTCAGTATCTCGGCTTCAAACAATTCCGGGTTAGCTCTTATCACTTCCAGCGCCTGCGTACCTATGCTGCCTGTTGACCCAAATATGGCAATTCGTTTTTTACTCACTTATATTAATTAGCTATGTATTATATCGTTGATGGGCTAAATTAATACTAATTTTTGGGTTGAAAGCATTTGGGGATTAAATGGGGGTTATTGCGGCAGGTGTACTGCATCTTCTTCATCCCTAACAGCATCCAGTTAAAGGAACGGAAGAACATTACGCAGAGGCCGGAGCAGATGCAGCAAAAGTGTTGCCCTTGCTAAAATGGCTGGGGCGAATGGAAAAATGGCTGATACACTCCCCTCAATGATTTTGGTGGGCGCAGAAATGCCTGATGCGCTCCCTTTAATGGTTTTTGCGTACGCAACAATTGCGGAGGCGCTCCCCTTAACGGTTTTTGCGTACGCAAAAGTGACTGATGCGCAGGCCAAAATGGTTGAGGCGTACGGCATAATGATTGAGGCGGGCGGCAAAATGCCTTGAGCCTACGGAAATATGGTTGGGGCGTATGGCATTGTGGCTAAGGCATACGGCATAATACCTGGGGCGCACGCCAAAATGATTCTACTAGCGCAGGACGCTGTCCTGTGCTGCAGTGTTACTTAGGTTGCATTAAGCTGGTTGTTGGCTTAGTAACATAGGGCATCAGGGCAGAGTCCAACGCCAGTGAAGATTTGCACTAGCAGACACCGCGGCAAAGTAGCCGCATCAGCACAACTTGTACCGTCTATGCGGTATCATCGCATCAGCATATCATCCAATCAGCAAATCAACAATCTTCCTGTCGTTACTCAGCCTCGCCACTTTGTTCTGCCCGCCCAGTTTG
>JANMDL010000750.1:0-11933 GCA_031376295.1 Chitinophagales bacterium | reverse complement strand
TCCACACCCTGCATCTTAACGGTGCCGTTGTGCAGGGTCATACGCATACCAAAATTACCTTCCTCCAGCGCCGCCGTCATTTCCTTTACCTTACCAGTGTCAAGCGCTGCTTTATCCAGCAGTTTCTGACCGCCAACTAATTTATCATAGGCCGCTATTTTTTCTGCCAGCATCTGCTTTTTAACGGCTACTTCAAGCGTGGGATTATTGAGAATATCATACACTTCTTTATTAAGCTTTGCGTATTCTGCCATAAAGGCTTTATTGTCCTTTAATTTGCTTACTTCAGTAGTGGCTGCTTTGCCGAATAATTGCTCCCGGATGGCCAGCACCTGGTCAAATTGGTCTTCGGCACGCAGGTTGAGTTCTTCCGCCGGCAATGCACGTATTCCTTCGGCAGCACTTGCGGCTACGGGTATGCCATTTTTGCCGGGGTAAATTACAATATTGGTTCCTTTAGAGAGTGAGGCAATATCTCCTTTGAGGGAAAGTATCGTCATACCGCCTGCAAAAGCAAGTTGTGCCAGCAGCAGAATTTTTGCACGGTCTTTAGAAGCCTGGTCGCCCGCAGACTTTTCAATATCATCCAGTTTGGTTATTGTGTCAACCGATAACACCGCAATGTTGAAACCATTAATGCCGATATTGAGCCCTGCTAAAGGCACGTAGGCTTTATCTGCTGCAAGTGCAAGCTTGGCCCAATTACCTGCCCACGGACTTCCTTTTATTGAAGCCTGGCTGGCAAGCATAATTATTTTGCCACTTGACAAGGCTGATAAACCAACGATACTGGCTGCAATATTGCCGATGTCGAGCATGGCCGTCATGGGCGTAAGGTCTTCGTTTTTATAGTGTTCATACAAATCCATGCCTGCTGCAATACCGCCTGCAATGGCAGATACTGCAAACATTATCTGGATGGCTACGGGCGTTGCAGCTCCGCCTGAAAATATCATAGCACCAACTAATGCTGCTATACCTACTGCTGCTGCAAACCAGGTAAGTACATCTTTCCATTCCCATGGTTCGGTTAATTCTACCTGGCCTGTGATGCTTTTATCAGGTGTTGCATACAGTATCATTCCTTTGGGCAGGTGATCTTTGTCATTCAGTTTTTTAAAGAGTTCGGCTGGCGGTTTATCCCCGGGTGTTTCACTTGAACCAATCTCCACATGATCCCAATAAGGAGCGGCAGGGTTGATAAAATCTACAATCCACCATTTGCGTGAATTAGTATTGTAATAATAATATAAAGGCAGTTCAATTACTGGTATACCCTCTTCCTGCATATATTTTTCATAACTGTAATAAACAGCTTTTACCCTTGTAAGGTGTTTTGCATAAGGATTATTTACTATCTGCTGCAATTCTTTAATAAACAGGTAAGCTCCTTTGGTTTGTGCTGCAAGTGTTGGGTCGTCAGGATGTTTTTCTTTCAGCCTGTCGGCCACCCACAGGTTAAACCCTTTATCAAGTTTATCGTAAGATTTGTTTACATTGTCCCATTGCCGCAGCATAATTTCTGTACCCAGATTTATCGCCGTGCTATGCGTATGCGAATAAAATCCGCTGGTGGTGGTTGATGTGGAATCGCCAGTGTACGGGTTATCTTTATAATTTGTAGTGGAGGCGCTTTGCCCCATGGCTATTACACTGCTGCCTGTTGTTTCTTTTCCTGCGGTATCACGCCTTATCTTCTCCATGTATTCATTTGCAAACACGGCAGTTTTGGCAATTTTCAAATTGTCATCATCTGTAAGTGTTGCTTTGCCAATTACAAATAATTTAAGGTATTGCAGGGAGATGTCTAGTTTTTTCCAGGCAAGATAGGTATCCCCTTCAATCATTTTTTCTTCAAGGGCCTTGAGGTATACCTGACTGAGCAGGTTGTTAAGTATAGCAATATCCTCCTGCCTTGTGCCGGGTATCGTTTGCTCTTCTAATTTTTCATTTCCAAGTGCTGGTACAAGCTGTTTAAAAGCTTCTTCGGTTTTTATTTTGTGTATCACAAAAGATTCGCCGATTTTTTCAAAACTGTATGCCTTTTGTTCTGCCAATGCCGGGCCGTTGAAAAACAATTCGATATATCTGTTAAAATCAGGCCGTTGGTCTTTTTGTACCTGCGAAATGCGGTAATGCAGGTTAATGTCTTCCACCCCGTCGCCATCAAGGTCAAAAACAATAGCATCCCAATCCTGCCGAACAGTATTGATGACTAATTTAGTGGACTTCAGGTTTACTTTCATTGGGCTGCCAAAAGCAATATTCTGTGTACCTGTTCCCATCAAATATAATTCAGCCGGGTATATTTGTTTGCCCGATGAATCAAGTACTGAGTCGCCCGAACTTTCTGCTGATTTAAAGAAAAGCCTGAAAGTATCGGAATAAGGGCCTACCTCCACCACATAGGTTGGATTGGTAACATTTATCTGCTCACCCGTAGCAAAACCATAAGCCCTGTCAAACTTATCTGCATTAAACTGTGCCGCTTGGTCGTTGAAGTGGTACATGCCTGGAGTGGCAGCAGCTGGTGGCTGGATGGTGATGAGGTGTTCCGGTTTGGGCGCACCGTCTGCATCTGCCTTTTGATTGACGGGCAGCAGTTTTATTACAGTGGGGCTTATGCCATTACTACGCTCATACTCATATATCCACATATTACCGCTAAGGTCTAAGCCGGGGAAATTAAAACTGAGGGGCCCTTTTTTTTCGCTGGTATCAATATGGGTGGCATACATGATTACCGCAGTACCCTTTTTGCTGAATTCCAGTTTAAGTTCTTTTTTCTGGTCACCATCACCATCGGTGTAAATGGTAATTGTTTCTGAAAGCATACCCCAAGTCTGGAATTTTGAGCCTGGTGTAATAAATGCCGATGTTTTGCCGATAAGGAACGCATCTAATAACTGCAGTGTGGTGGGGCCCACAATGCCATCCACTTTAAGGCCGGTATCGTATTGAAACTGCCTTACCTGATCATAGGTTTTCCTGTCGTAGTTGTTATCAACATCGGCACGTTTAAGATAATTCATTTCGAACAAAGCCAATTTCAAAAAACTTACATGCTCACCTGTATCACCAAATGAAACGCCAAAAAGATAGTTTTCGTTGATTTTGTTAAATGCATCGAAATTACTGAGTTGTGATGTTAATGGTTTATTGCGGGTGATATTGCGTTTGATGCGGATAAAGCGTTCGAGGATAATGGGGTCAATGCCATAAGCAGCGGCCGGGGCTTTCTTATTTTCATCATAATGCTGAGCGATGGTATCCATGTCGGCCAGCAATTGCTCATCAACAATACCGTTAACGCTGCCGACGTACTTATCCTTCCACAGGGCTTTGAGCAACTGTTGTACCTGGTACACATGGTTGGCATAAGCAATGGGTGTGGACCCGGGAAAAATACCATTCCCTTTTCCATACACCACATCATTAAAAATATTGTAAAATTTGTCTCTTTTTTCCCAGTTGGCCAGGTTATCGGCGGTTGCTGCTGCATAGTCAATTCCAGTGGCTTTTTTTTCTTCGTCTTTTGTATCGGGCTTGCGCTGAATAAGTTTTGGGCTGATTGCGGCGCCCCCCTGCTGCACCGTATGTGTCAGTTCATGCGCCAGCAAATGTTTACCACTATCTGATGAAGGATTGAATTTGCCACTGTTGAAATAAATATCGCTGCCCACAGTAAATGCCTGCGCATTCAGTTCCCGGTTCATTTGCACGGCATTGTTATCAGTATGAATTTTTACGCTGGAGAAGCCAGTGCCGAAGCGGTTTTCCATAAAAGATTGGGTGGGCTTGTCCATAGGGCTGCCACTTCCCCTGCTATCATTTATCTGTTGCGATACAGCATCACTGGCAGTGCCGCCTCCGGTTCCTTTTGCCTGTATAAATGGTGTAACAGATGCAGCCAGTGGTTTGCGCTGTACCATTTCTTCTTCTTCACACAGGGCGCATTGCCGTTGTATAAAAGTCTGTTCGGGCCTGCGCTGTACTATTTCCTCCTCATCGCATTGGGCACATTTCCGTTGTATAGCTTCTTTGCCGTTTTGTACTGCAGTAAAAGGTTCGGGCATACACATGATCCTGTCTGCCATGGCATCTGCTTCCTGCTCAAGCGGGTCATCAACAGCACCAATGGAAAGTTTGCGCTGTATGGGCAGCCACTGAAATGCCTCCCTGTCAACATCTGTTTTCAACGGCTCTGCTGAGGGCATTACCACACTGGCCGCTGCGGCAGCAACTGTTTGAACCTGGGGCGATATGGTACTGTTTTCTGCCAAAAAATTTATTGCTTATCAGCATTACCCGGCGGTAATATCACACAGGTGAAATCTGTCAGCATTGGTGCTTCATCCCAATTTACTACTGCTGCAAACCTGGCCACGGCAACTACTATGCACTGATGTGCCTGTTGCTCAGGCAGTGGTTGCTCTGCCACAAAATTTATTGCTTCTCCTGCTTGTAAAAAAGATGAATTATTTGCTGTGCCAGCAAAAAACCTGTCAGGAAAATTCTGTTCTATTCCCTCCCTGTATGCCTGTATAAAACTGCTGCTGTTAAACCAGTTGCTGCCAGCCGGCAGTACCAGGTAGCGCAGAAAGGCTTTGTGTGTTCCATTCTCAACTTCGTTCCTTATCTCTACCGTACTGCTGCCCCTGTTTTTTATTTCAAACACCGGCTCTGCAGTTCCGGTTGCTGCTGTACAACCAAGCACCTGCACCGGATAGGCTTTTATTGCAACAGACAACTCTAATAGTTTTTTACGCAGCAACTGTATATCACCTGGCAGTTCATTCTCACTATTGGCACCCCACTTTGCTGCAGTTGTTTTGCCATCATAGTTTATTTCAAGTACCTGCACTCCTGAATCTGCATAAAGCCGGCCGTATGTTACTTCCTGGTGAGTAAAGGCAATGTTTTTAACACCTGCCCTCAATACATCCATATCTTCTGCAGGCAGTAACATTTCGTAAGTGCCCACTTCATCATAAACCTGGTTGTGCATCCATGAATTGGTTATCAGGCATTTCATTTTTCCTTTATTTCCTATCCGTATCACAGCAAAGGCAGGCATTACTCCCCCACCTGTTATAAACCAATTAATGAACATATTTTCTTCCTTATCTTTTACTTTACTCATTCAAATTATCTTTAGTTACATCAGGCACTTACCTGGCAGCACATAAAAAAATAGTACTGCTGTATGTTTATGGCCCGGCAACCAGCCTGTAAGCTGCCTCGCCGGGCAACCTGTTTTTATTCAGCCAAACCAGGAAATTATTAAAATGACGGATTTGTGCATCGCCCTGGCCTGAACTCATAATCAAATCACTGGCAGTGAAAACACCAGGGCCACCACTTTGCTCCGCAGCAGTTGGTGCCCTGCCTACTATGGACTGGAAGTCGGCGGCTGTTCTCCAGTACTCATCCGGGTTGCCTACCCAATGCCCAAATTCATGTGCGGCAGTGTCACCTGTTGTATTCAATTCCCAGTTACCCGCATCTTCTCTCATACCTGGTTGATTTTTAATGTTAAGGGTATGATGCGGATTATCATTAGTAAAAACCGGGGCAAAAACAATTGGCAGCCTGCGGGGACCTTCAAGGTGAAACTTGTCCGTCCACCTGTTGTGAATACCTGCTATCCAGAGATTTTTTGTTGCTTCAGTTACTGGCTCGCCTTTCAGTTTTACACGCACAATTATCCTGATGTTTGTACGGGTATATTCAATATCATAAGTAGTATCTCCATCATAAGTTTTAAGATCCCTGACACCACAGGTTTTTGGTTCGCTGAGTGTTTCCTTGTAATTTATTTCATCTGTACCCCATTTCAGCAACCCTCCGTCCAGCATCTGTATTACCCTGCTGTAATCTTTTCCGCTCAGGTCTTCCTTCATCAGTTTTCTTGTGTCGGCAGTAATACCTGTTACCTCAGCATCAGGCGTTTTGCTTATCACTTCAAAATAATATTTTGCCGAAACTTCTTCTGCCGCCAGCCATCTTAGTTTATTATTAAGGGTGCCGCCCAACAGCGTAACGGCTTCCGTCATCTCCTTATCATTACAAATGCCAGTAAAAAAACTTCTCATCTGTGTACTGGCATACAAATCTGTCTTTTCCACCGGATTTTTAGTGTCTGTTATCTTTTTTTTGACAAGCCCCCAATCACTGCCTTCATCTTCCATCCAGGTAAGTTTTTGCAATAATGTTCCACCAATCAGGCCAACGGCTTCTGCCATTTCATCATTACCACAAATACTGGTAAAAAAATCTCTCATATGGTTGCTTCCATATAAAGCGGTTTTTTCATTTTTATCTGTTGTGGCTGTTATTTTTGCTCTTACCAGCCCCCAATCAGCACCTTCATCTTCCATCCAGGTAAGTTTTTGCATTAATGTTCCACCAAGCAGGTCAACAGCTACGGCCATCTCTTTGTTGTTACAAATATCAGTAAACTGCTTTCTCATCCAGCCATCGGCCATTACTGAATCCCGGCCATCTTTAACCAGTTTAATCATATCGCTTACATATTCCCAATTGGTTCCTTCATCAAACATCCACTCAAGGCTTTTATACAGGTTAAAGCGCATACTCTTCATTGCCCTGTACATGGTCTTATTGCCAAATGCACTGATGGCGAGTTCCTTGTATTCTCTGCTGTTTAATACGGCTGTTTTTTCATCATCGCCCAATTTGCCCATCAGTTTGATGGCTTCATCTTCATTGCCATCGTCCAGTTGTGTTTTCAATTCGTCCATTGCCTTTGTTTGCAGTACTTTTCGTAAAATGGCTTTTGGAGATACCTGTTTTGCGCTGCCCTGCTGTACCGTATGTGTCAATTCATGAGCCAGCAAATGTTTACCACTATCTGATGAAGGATTGTATTTGCCACTGTTGAAATAAATATCACTCCCAACCGTAAAAGCCTGTGCATTCAACTCCCTGCTCATTTGCACAGCATCATCACCCGTATGAATTTTAACGTTAGAAAAATCTGTTCCAAAGCGGTTTTCCATAAAGGATTGTGTGGGGCTGTCCATATTACTGCCGCTGCCTTTGGTGCTGTTTATTTGATTTGTGACAGCTTCACTTGCTGTGCCTCCATCGCCACCTTTTGTTTGTATAAATGGGGTAATAGATGCTGCCAATGGACTACGCTGTACTTTTTCTTCTTCTTCGCAATCGGCGCATTTGCGCTGAATAAGAGATGTTTCCGGCATTCTCATTACAGTATCTGCCATAGCTTCGGCTTCCTGCTCCAGCGGGTCATCAACAGAGCCGATGGAAAGTTTGCGCTGGATGGGCAGATGTTGCAGGGATGCTTTGTAACCATTCTGCTGCATTGATTCCTTTGCAAGCATTACCTGGCTGGCAACTGCTGAAACAGTAGTGCTGGACTCAGATGATATGTGTGTTAAACTGTTAATACTCGTAATCTATATTTGAGTAATTGCAATGCTGCTTTACTTATTTTAAAAATTTATACAAATCACTTTGAAATGTCCCAAAGACCGCCATTAGTATCAGAGGCTCCTAAGCCCCAGGTTCCTGTAAGATTATTCTCTCTTACGTTATTCCATACACCTTTACCGGTAGTAAGTCCTTCCATCCACGTAAAGTTAATTTTAATGCCTGATACCGCTGTAGTGGCAGCACCTGGTGGCGTTACTGAATTGTAAGTGATAGTGCCAGAAATTGTTCCCGATACAGGTACGGACATAGCACCAGCGCCAAATCCTATCGTTGTACCATAAGTATATGTGCCGGAAATCGTGTTACCAGTCCCGGGCGTCAGTGTAACTGAAACCGGCATTGAAGTACCCCGTGAGTTGATGCCAAAACTACCTTTCCAGGCGCCATTCAAAAGATTTCTCCACACAACAGTACCCATCGACGATTCATAAAAATTAGGATTATTTACTTCACTCCAGTTAGCGTTAACATAAGTGGAAATATCAAATGTCAGGCTGGGTGAAGCAGCGAGGGCATCATAAAAATCCAACCCACGCCTGTTGGCCTCAAGATCGGCATTAGAGTAAACACCAGTAGTACCCAGGCCGTATCCGCCTTCTTCGGTTGATTGTCCAAACGATACTGCAGCGGCAACACTGCCCCCGGCACCGTGCGCTCTTACATAGTAATCATGGCCCTGCTGAAAAAAATGTCCGAGCTTATCGCTGCCGATGCATATATCATTTACCTTCATTGTAGGATTAAGTATTCGAAAAGGAGTTGCCCACAGCACATAAGATGCACCGCTGTACTTTGTTGCAGAAGCTGCAGGAAGAAAGGCTTTAGAAGCAGGTAGTGAATCTGCCCATCCTTCAATCTGCGTACGCCCGGGTGATGTGAACATATCGCTTCCAATTCCCCCTCTTATCCCTGAAATCATAGCTGAAGCGGTTGGTGCACCAGATGATGGTCTTAATGAAGCCAATACAGCATTTACATAAGTATTTATATCTGTCATAGTATCCGTTAGTCCACTGCACCCAATACGGGTATCATTCTCAGCTTTCTGAATTTTTCTATCAACTCTACCTCCCTGCTGCACCGTATGGGTCAGCTCATGTGCCAGCAGATGTTTACCACTATCTGATGCAGGATTGTATTTGCCACTGTTGAAATAAATATCACTCCCAACCGTAAAAGCCTGTGCATTCAACTCCCTGCTCATTTGCACAGCATCATCACCCGTATGAATTTTTACGTTTGAGAAGTCGGTTCCAAAGCGGTTTTCCATAAAAGATTGTGTGGGGCTGTCCATATTACTGCCGCTGCCTTTGGTGCTGTTTATTTGATTTGTTACTGCATCACTTGATGTGCCTCCATCGCCCCCTTTTGTTTGTATAAATGGGGTAATAGATGCTGCCAATGGACTGCGCTGTACTTTTTCTTCTTCTTCGCAATCGGCGCATTTGCGCTGAATAAGAGATGTTTCTGGCATTCTCATTACAGTATCTGCCATAGCATCGGCTTCCTGCTCCAGCGGATCGCCAACTGCACCGATGGAAAGTTTGCGCTGGATGGATAAATGCTGCAGGGCTTCTTTGTAAAGGTCTGCCTGAACGGGTTCTGCAGCAGACAAAGACTGTACAGCGGAAGCTTGTGCTGCCGCAACAGGTTGAACCGGTATGGAATTGTGTTGTGACACTTATACATCAATGCGTTTAAACTGCAGCAGCCTGTAACGTAAATACCCGCTGCTGCCTGTCATTTTATATCAAGTATTATTTTTCTTTTTCTTACAGCCGCCATCAACTCCTCCCAGTAACCATAAAATGGCAGCGTAGTCTCTATGCTTCCACTGCTGTCATGGCTGCCTGTTGAGCGCCCGGTGAATGAAATACTATCGGCTTTTGTATCCGCTTTTATGAGTTGAATTATCTTTTCAAAAGCATTATTATCAAAGCCTGCGCTCCTGCCATTAAAATAATATTTCACTTTTAACGGTCTGTTTGTAATAATATCCCAGTTAATTTTAATTCTGTTCATGCCCATTCCTGTTTTATTCAAGACCTAAGTCTGTATGGTCACGATGTGTATAAATTACTGCTCCCCCATCCCAACTTTCTACATCAGTAAACCAATCAGTCAATGATTTGTACGTGTTACCCGGCCCAAAATGGCCCCAGAATAAATCTTTACCGGTATAAATAAGATTTTCTCCTGACAAGCCGTATCCCCCGGAAAATTTGGTATTTTTTATATAGCCCCAATCTCCGGGTATCCAATCATCGTTTGCTGCACCGGTTTCTCTTGTTAAAACAGATGATTTGCTTCCGCCTTCCATAGTAAGTTTTGTGGCCAGTAAGCATCCTATTTCATATTCCTTTGGGTTTATATTTAAGTCATTAACAGCAGTTTTTCTGTCAACACCAGCCTTCTCATGCCATCCGGTAGCATCATGTTCCCAAAAAGCAGGGTTCATAAGTTCTCCGGTTACCTTCTTTGGAAATATATATTGTTTTTTTGATGCAAATTCTACAACATTAAACCTTGCTTTCATGTGCTTCATAAAGTTTTTCTTTACTTCTGCATCTGTGCTGCCTGCAACTTTAAATATACGTGGCGAGTGCAGTAATGAAGTGAATATTTCATTCCATAGCGACCCTTTTACAACGGCAGGGCAAGTATAAATATCCCCCGTTTTACTTGTTGTAAACCCCTGTGTATCAAGATTAAGTCCGGGATTAACTTGTATTTTACGCTGCACTTCTGAATGCGTTCCTCCTCCCTGCTGCACAGTATGCGTTAATTCATGCGCCAGTAAATGCTTACCACTATCTGATGAAGGATTGTATTTGCCACTGTTGAAATAAATATCACTGCCAACCGTAAAAGCCTGTGCATTCAGTTCACGGCTCATTTGTACGGCATAGTCGCCCGTATGAATTTTCACATAGGAAAAGTCAGTTCCAAAGCGGTTTTCCATAAAAGATTGCGTGGGACTGTCCATATTGCTTCCGCTGCCCTTTGTTGTATTTACCTGGTCAGTTACAGCATCACCAGCGGCACTTCCATCTGCACCTTTTGTTTGAATAAATGGTGTAATAGACGAAGCTAGCGGTCTGCGTTGTATTTTTTCTTCATCGCAATCGTCACATTTGCGCTGTACCGTACTCCCTCCATTTCCGCTGCCCTGTATTGTGCTTTTCAAAAGCTCAGGCATACGCATCACTTTATCTGCCACATCATCAGCTTCGGTTTCCAAAGTATCATTTTCTGCACCAATGGCAAGTTTGCGCTGCACTACAGCAGTTGCTGCACTTACAATAGCGGCTTCATCTCCACTTGTTTTTTTCACCTGCATTTTATCCTTTGACATAAAAGTGAATTTATGACTTACTGTACCCTTGTTTTTAAACTGTTCTTTGCTTGCTGATTTTATTGAACTGAATTATATTTTGTTACATCGTTTTGCCTTCTTTATTGAATTCTATTTTTATACCACGCAAAACATCATCCACTGTTACCATCAAATCATTTCTGCTGAGTGCCTGCAGCGATGCATACTGCACCACGTTCATAATAGAGCCACCAGACAGTTCGTAGTCCTGCGCAATATGCTCCAGTTCTTCCTGCGGCGGTTTGATGCAGGCGGTACTGAACCCATTGTTCCACAAACGGTAACGCTCTTTTGCCTGTGGCTTCTGAAAATGGATGATGGACTGTAACCTGCGTGTAAATGCCTCATCTACATTGTTGCGCATATTGGAGGCGAGTATTACCAGGCCGGGATAATCTTCCAGCCGTTGCAGCAGGTAAGCAATTTCCTGGTTGGCATACTTATCGTGTGCATCAGTAATGCCTGTACGCTTGCCAAACAGGGCATCTGCTTCATCAAAAAAAAGTATCCAGTTCTTGTTTTCTGCTTTTTTAAATACTTTTTCCAGGTTCTTTTCTGTTTCGCCGATGTATTTTGAAATAACCATGGAAAGGTCAACCCTATATACATCCAGATTATACAACTTGCCCAGCAGGGCCGCGGTAACTGTTTTGCCAGTACCCGGCGATCCATGAAACAATGCTTTGTAGCCGGGTTTCAGTTTTTTTGCCATGCCCCACTCTTTGTATAATTTCGGGCTATGCTCCAGCCAGATGCGCAGCTCGTCCAGTTGCCGCATGGTATATTCATCCGCCACCAGGTCGGCCCATTCCATTTGTGTACTGAGCCGCTTGGCCGGAAACTCCATGCTGAACTGCGGTTTGCGCAGGTTGCCTGTAGTGAAAAAATCAACGTATTCTTCTGATATGCTGATGGAGCTGCTGTAAAAGGGTTCATTGCCTGCATTGCCCTGGTCGAGCATAATGATGCCGTGTGCAATAAAAACATGGTCGGGCTCAAACAGTTTGTACAATCTGAAACGCTGCGCAAGGTCGTTTGCTGCCAGAATAAATAATGCTGTTTCAATGGTGGGAATAAA
>JANMDL010000762.1:0-8879 GCA_031376295.1 Chitinophagales bacterium | reverse complement strand
CTTTTTTGCAAAAAAATAAGCGGTTGCACTAAAACTACCCGTGGTGGACGGCGACGCAGATTTCCAAAATCCATTTATGTTGTCCAATGGATTTTTACTCACTGTTTTTTGCGCATCAAAGCATCTTATATTCTGGTTGGTCGAATGCAGAATGGTTTCGTTGCTGCCTATTACAGGTTGGCTATTATATCCTTTTACAGGCATTTCCATATTTGACTGTCCCGAACACAACCACACTTCTCCAATTAAAACATTTTTAAAAGAAATTGCTGCACTGCCTTTAATTACCATTGTATATGGGCCTCCAGCGGCTGGTGTTAAAACCTTCATTTTCCATTTACCTTTTTCATCCGCAATGGTTTTAACATTGTTGCCCCAGCTTGTTTTTATGGATATTTTTGTTTGCGGATTATCTGTACCCCAAATAGCAACATTGGTTTTTTGTTGCAATACCATACTATCACTAAAAAAGTTAGGTAGCTGTAATTGCGCAGTTGATTTTAATGCGGTGCACACAAATAGAAAAAAAATAACTTTTACTTTTAACATATTTTCATTTTAGATGTTGGCTACTATTTTTTCTTAAAAAAATCTATGTTCCAATGATCAATCCAGCTAATGGAAATCTTTTTTTGCCTTAAAACAATTGGCAACCAAATATATCTTCCATTAATTGGCATTTCTGGCTTCCAAATGTCGAACATAGCAATGTAGGCATCCTTTAACCCGTTCAGCTTTATGATAAATGATGATTGTGAGCCAAACGTTTTTTCAACGCCCAAACTATCTACCGTATTATAGCCTGAGCAAGGATTACTTTGGGAGGTCCACGGCCCATATAAATTTGTACTGGTATAATATCTTGCAACAGTAGGTTTCCAACCTGTGGAACCAGACCCCAACAGGTGGTAAACCCCATTAATTTTTACAATTGCAGGAGCTTCAGTATGATGTTCTACACCCACACATTCCCTGTATTCTTCTGCAGGCAACATAAAATCATCCCTCATTTTTGCTATGATGAAAGCTTTATCTGGTTTTCGTACCGCCAGGTGAAATAAATCTCCATTATCGTCTATAAACATTGAAAAATCCCCGGAGCCTTTTGGTGAAGCCGCTAAAAATTTATGACTGTATGTGAATGGTCCCGCAGGACTTTCAGAAATGGCTACACCAACATTGGCAACTTCGTATCCATTGCCTTTAGGATAAAATTTAAAGTAAGCTAAAAATTTTCTGGTCTTAGGATTATATACAACTTTTGGCCTTTCAATCAGGCAACCATATTGTAAATCATAATTAGGGCTATTGTACTCCACACTTAATACCAAGCCGGCATCTGTCCAATTTACTAAATCCTTCGAAGTATAACAATGAATACCCCCATCAGCAAAATCCGCCTCAGATTTACCCGCAATTTTATGCTCTCCATACCAATAATAAATACCATTATGAAAAAGAACAGCTCCTCCATGCGCATTTATAGGTTTTCCTTTATTATCCAACCATTCTTTTGCCGGCTCAATACTTACTTTTTCGGGCAATGGTTTTTGTGCAATTGTTTTAAATGAAGCCAAAGCCAATGGCAATCCAACAAAAATTTTAGCTAAGAATAAATGGGCTCTTTTAAGCGTAAACATCATTTTATATTACTACAGGTTTATAAGATTACATAAACACGGGTATGGTTGCGATGGTATCATTTTCTATTTTTTTCTTGACGACTCACGTTCTATAATAATGGGTTGCAATACGACAGACTCCAGTTTTGCATAAATATCTTCTCTGTCTATCAGTTCAATAAAAAGTTTAGCCGCTTCTTCCCCCATGTTTATCGTTTGCTGATCAATGGTAGTAAGTGTAGGCGAAATATATTTGCCAAAAGATTCGTTGGCAAAACCAATTACGCCCATTTGTTTGGGAATTTTTATGCCCTTTTCCTTTAAAACCTGCATAGCGCCCAATGCAGTAAAGTCTTCTACACAAAATATGGCATCTATTTTACTGTGCTTGCTGAGCAAATTCAGCATGCCTTCTCCGCCACTTTCAATTGAGTTTTTTCCATAATATACCATGCTTTCATCATATTTCATTTTGTTGGCCCGCAATGCATCCCTGTATCCACGGAAGCGGTCTTTAAAAATCTGCACATGCTGCAAACCAGCTAAATGGGCTATGTGCTTGTATCCTTTTTTTATCAGGTGTTCAGTTGCCATGTATCCGCCCTTATAGTCATCAATTGTTACAGAATGTACACCTAAAGATTCTTCTGCCCGGTCGAATATTATCAAAGGGATGTTGCGCTTTTTTATTTCTGCATAGTGCTCATAGTGCGTGGTCTCTTTGGCAATAGAGGCTATAATGCAATCTACATTTGCCTGTAAAAAAGTGTCAATACCTTTTATCTCGTATTCTATGGATTCATTTGTTTGAAACAGCAACAGATTAAACCCCAGTGGATTGATTACTTTTTCAATACCATGTACTACCGATCCAAAAAATAATTTTTCTGTACTGGGTATCATTACACCTATAATATGGCTTTTGCCTGTTTTTAATGAAAGTGCAATTCTGTTTTGCTGATAATTGAGTTTACTGGCTGTTTTCTTTACCATATCTTTTGTGGTATCACTCATGCCGGCATGATTACTCAACGCCTTTGAAACGGCTGAAACAGTTATATTCAACTCTTTTGCTATATCTTTTAAAGTTGCTTTTTTAAACATCGGCTTTTTAAAAATGAGCGATTTTAGAAAAAAAATTTGGCAGAAACAAAAATAGTATTATTTTTATTCAATCGTTTGAAAAATTTATTCAAACGATTGAACGAATCAAATAATTGCTTTTGCTATTAATTAATCAATAAAATATTGGGACGAAGAGTTTCTGTAACGGCTATCAGCTATTAATGGCAAATGGCAATTGTAAGGTACTGGAGAATTTGAACTTTTCTACCCTCATGTTTGTCATGGGACTGTTATTCTTTTATCATTATTAAAATGTTTCTTCATGAAATGTAGTCTCAAAGCAGGTTTGCTTACCAAAAGTATTCCGCTCTCAGTGTTGAGAACAGGGCTTTTACTGGCCCGGAAAGCCTGTATTATACCAATTCTTTTTTTGGCCTTGACCACAATTAAGGCACAAGCTCAAAGCAATACCGTTAGCGGTATGGTAAAAGGCGACAATGGAGAACCTGTTTCCGGTGCAACCGTTAAGGTTAAAAAAACGCAAACACAAGCCATCACAGATAGCAAGGGTAATTTTATTATCAAAGCCGCTGTGGGGCAAACATTGGTATTTTCTTCTGTTGGCTACAACGATTTTGAACTGACTGTTAAAGATAGTAAACCCGTTACGGCTGTATTGTCGGTAAAATTCAATGAAAGCGATGATGTGGTAATAGTGGGTTATCTCAATCAAAAAAGGCCTGATGTTTCTACGGCCATTTCTACCATTACTCCTAAAAATGCAGAAAAAGGCGGTTATTCAAACTTTCAGCAAATACTGGCAGGCAGGGCAGCCGGGGTAAATGTAATGGAAAACAATTCTGAACCAGGTGGTGGAATCAATATTGAAATTAGGGGGGTTAGCTCTATCAGCGGCTCAACCCAACCGCTTTATGTAATAGATGGCGTGCCTATTGAGCAGCCGGACATGAACCTGAATGGCAGCAGCCAGATAAGCAGCTTATTTGGCAACAACCTTACGGCTAATCCTTTATCCATGCTCAATCCCAATGATATTGAGAATATTGAAGTACTGAAGGATGCTGCAGCAACATCGCTGTATGGCTCAAGGGGCTCCAATGGCGTGATTGTTATTACTACAAAAAGCGGAAAAGTCGGGAAACCAAAAATTGTCATCAACTTTAACCAGTCAGTTAACAGGCCGCAAAAGAGAGTGGATATATTAGATGCACAAGAATTTGCTGCGTATGCCAATGAAGCCTGGGCATTAAGAAAACTGCGGGGCCTCGCCACGGCTACTGCTGATACGCCTTATTTGGCCAGAGAAATACCAGGATTGCAAAACTATAACCATCAAAAGGCATTAGAGGGTTCTTCTGTAACAAGAGATGCATCTTTAAGTATCAGCGGCGGCGCCATTGGCGGGGCTAAATACTTTGTGTCGGGTCAATATTTCGACCAGCGTGGTGTTATTACAGGCACCTATTTAAAGCGTTACAGTGGCAGGATAAATTACGAAATGCCACTTACACCTAAGTTAACCCTTAATGTAAATTTAGGTGTTACCACAACCGATCGGTTTGGCACACCTACGCAAACATTAACTTCAAGGGCATTAAACTGGTCGCCTACAACACCTTTGATTAACGCTGATGGTGATTTTAATTATTTGTGGGACTATCGTTATGGCGCTGGTAATGCCAGTTTTGTTGATCCACGGTTTGGAACTGTATTTTATAATGGAAGGTTTACGTCAGCAGAAATCAATGCAGCCCTTGGGGATGTAGAATCAAGCCAAAGCAGGCTTAATCCATTGCTGCTCACATCCACAAGAGGCGTGCGCAACGCTAATACCTCCTCGCAAACATCAGCAGTTGCCTCGCTGGGTTATAAATTTAACGAGCAATTTAATGTACAGGCCAAATTCAGCTATATTCAATTCAAATCATTGCTGCAAACCTTTATTCCCATCAATATACCATTACCATTTACCAATTACAGGGGTGAGGCTAATTCGGGCAATTCACAAAATGGCAACGTCCTTTACCAGATTAATTTCAATTATAAGAAAAAGTTCAGCGTCAATCATGCCATTAATACAGCATTGGTATTTACTGCTGAAAAATCTGTTCAAACTTCCCAAAGGGCTGTTGTAGGTAATTTCAACAATAATATTACAGGGTTCAATAACCTGGGGGCAGCAATACCACAGTCAATTACCTCATCCTATACAGGTACCCAGAATGTGGGCAGTATCTTACAATTGAATTACTTGTATAAAAAAGGTGTTGTTGTCAACCTGTCGGCACGCTATGATGGTGTTTCTAAATTTACAACAGGCAAACAATTCGGCTTATTCCCTGCTGCCAGTGTGGCCTGGAAAATGGAACAGGAAAAATGGTTCCAACCTGTAAAAAAAATAGTAAATGCAGCTAAATTCAGGGCAAGTTGGGGGTTGGTTGGTAACCAGGCCATCGCTGCTTATGAAACGCAATCAACCTTAATACCCAATTTTTCTGTATGGGGCAATAATTTTCAGACTATTGGCTTTTCGCCAGCCAGGTTGGGCAATCCTAACTTAACATGGGAAACAACCAGCAATACGAATATAGCCATGGATCTTGGTTTTATTAAAAACAGGATTACCACAACGGTAGAGGTTTACAGGAGAAGGACCAGAAACCTTTTGTTCCAGGTACAAACTGCTCCTTCAACCGGGTTTACAACCCTATCGGATAATATCGGAACCTTACTGAATGAAGGACTGGAACTAACGCTTGGTATAAAAATTATCAATAAGAGAAACTTTAAATGGAGTGTTGAAGGCAATATCAACTTTAATAGAAATTTAGTAGAAAAACTCCGCACCAATAGCCCCAATGAGTTTTACTCTGCCGGCGCTTTGAGCAATAATGTACCTACAGTGAGGGTAGCTGCAGGTAGAGAAGTGGGAGCGTTTTACGGCCTCAAATCCATTGGCTTATGGGATAGTGCCAGTATTGCCAATGCACCCGTGGGGCTCAGGGGCAATGCCAGGGAGGGCGAAAGAAGATTTGCCGATTTGAATGGCGATGGCTTGCTCAATGATTTGGACAGAACCTGGCTGGGGTCAGCTTTGCCCAAAGGTTTTGGCGGGGTAAATACCACCATCAGCTATAAAAACTTTGAGCTTACGGCTTTCTTTAGTTATGCATACGGTCACCAGGTATTTAACCAGTTTGAAATAAACTGGGGTACCATGACTGGTTTGAATAACGTAAGAAAAGATACCTATGAGCGGCGTTACAGGTATGTTTTTCCGGGAACCGATCCTAAAACGGCTACAGAAATACGTGAATGGAACAAGACGGCCACTGCGGTAGTAGCAGGTACTACGGCCGACCAGAGAGAGTCAACAGACTATTTTATAGAAAATGCAAACTTTTTCCGTTGCCGTGATTTGAGCCTGTCTTACAAAATATCTAATCGCATAGCTCAAAAATTAAAATTAAAAGACATTCAGGTTTATGGGAATGTTCAAAACCTGTTCATCATTACCCGGTACACAGGTTTTAATCCGGAGATAGGTGCCTCTTCGGGCAGGGGCTTTGCCAGGGGAATGGATAATGGTTCAGCCCCATTGGCAAAAGCATTTCGTTTTGGTATTACTGCAACACTATAATCGTAAAACTTTACTGGTATGTTAAAAAATATTTTTTTAGTACTGATACTCACCTTAAGCATTACTTCCTGTAAGAAGTTTTTAGAAGAAGTGCCTAAGGACCAGGTTACCAATGCTACATTTTATGCTACAGAAGATGATATTGTGGCAAGTGTGGATGGCATTTATAATGCGGCCCGGTTTGAAGCAAGCAGTGGGTTGCCTATTATGTTTCCATTGGAGCAAATTTCCGACGACGGTGCTTACTCCACCAACACCAATTTTGTGGCTGAGCGCTCACAACTGGATATTATGACTTTCACATCAGCCAACTCCGTTATCGGTGGTATGTGGAGCAGGTCGTACACGGTTATCAACAGGGCGAATAATGTGATTAAATTTGCCAGTGATAGTGTAAAATTCAGCCCTAAAGTAATACGGCTGGCACAAGGGCAGGCCCGCTTTTTCAGGGCATATTATCATTTCAGGTTGGCACAAATATTTGGTGACATACCATTAATGATGGCTCCAGCAGATGTAACAGTAGGTAATATTTATCCAGCTAAAACTGCTGCCAGAACTGTTTACGACTCGGTAATTAATGATTTAAAATACGCAAAAGCCAGTTTAGATAGTTCCTATGGCTATAACACCAGTAACGGGGGAAGAGTTACTGTCGCCGCTGCAAAAGCATTGTTAGGCAAAGTATATTTAACTATGGCAGGCTACCCGCTTAATGACCCAACGGGATACCAATTGGCCATTGATGAATTAAAAGACCTGATTGATAATAAAGCACGTTACAATATTGACCTTAACCCGGTTTTTGCCAATATTTTCACGCCAACACTGGGTACAAAGCAGGTTGACAAAGAGCGTATCTACTTTATAAGGGGTACCACCGGCCTGGCCAATAGTCTACAGGCGTTTACACGGATGGGATGGACATTCAGAACCTTCAGGTACACAACACCATCAAAAGACTATGCAACAGATGCCGTACTTGCACGCAGGGTGTATGAAACCGGCGATTTGAGAAGAACTGTTTCGGTAAGTAATTTCGCACTGTCTAATTTCAGCAGTTCCTTAGTGAGTAAATATAATTCTGCCAACAATGATGATGCCAGTGATGACCTTATTTTACTTCGTTATGCTGATGTATTGATGATGACCGCAGAATCATTAATAGAAATTGGTGGTACTACAAACCTCAATGCAGCCTTAACCATTATAAACAATGTGAGAAGAACACATGGCGGTACCACATTGCCATTACTTACTTATACCGACCAGGCTGATTTACGTGCAAAATTCAGGCAGGAAAGGCGCAGGGAGTTTGCATTTGAATGTATGCGGTGGTTTGATTTAAAAAGGTGGGACATATTGATACCTACCATTAAAACTTCGCTGGCAGATTACTACAGTAAGCCACTTTCTGATTATGACTTCCTGGATAACCCGGCCCCTGACCGCTATAAGGTATTGCCCATACCCATACAGGAAATTGCGAATAATCCTAATGTAACACAAAACCCGGGCTTCTAACTAAAAAAATATTTACGGTAATAAGCAGTTAATTAATATGATTACAGAATCTCCTGCGCTAAAAAGGACATTAAAGACTGAAAATATCCAGGCCGACCTTATTGTTATCGGCGGCGGCCTTGCGGGTACCTGTGCAGCTATAACTGCAGCAAGGGCAGCCATGAAAGTTATATTGGTACAGGACAGGCCCGTGCTGGGTGGCAATGCTTCCAGCGAAGTGCGCCTGTGGGTACTGGGTGCAACCTCTCACATGGGAAATAATAACCGCTGGGCAAGAGAAGGCGGCGTAATCAATGAGATTTTATTAGAAAATGCGTACAGGAACCCGGAAGGAAATGCCTTGATTTTTGATACCATCCTGCTTGAAAAAGTAGTGCTGGAAGAAAATATTACGCTATTGCTGAATACAGCCGTACACGACATAGAAAAAAAAGATGCTGATACGATACAGTCGGTAACGGCATTTTGTTCGCAGAACTCTGTTGCCTATACTTTACATGCACCATTATTTTGTGATGCATCAGGCGATGGTATCGTTGGGTTTTTGGCAGGTGCTGCTTTTAGAATGGGGGCTGAATCAAAAGATGAGTTTGGCGAAAAATTTGCCCCTGACCAGGAATATGGCGAACTGCTGGGCCATTCCATTTATTTCTATTCAAAAGATACCGGTAAAAAAGTAAAATACGTTGCACCCTCCTTTGCCATTGACGTTTCAAAAGAAATTCCCCGGTACAAAAGTTTTAATACAAAAGATATTGGTTGCCGCCTGTGGTGGATTGAATATGGTGGCAGGTTAGATACTGTGCATGAAACCGAAACCATCAAATGGCAACTGTGGAAGGTGATTTATGGCGTTTGGAATTACATAAAAAACTCCGGCAATTTTCCTGAAGCATATTCTTACTCCCATTTTATATACCTTCTGATCTGGATACTAATTAAGTAGTTGAACATCAATATTTTGCATGGAAATAGGAAGTTAATTTTCATTAATTTCTACTGTGACT
>JANMDL010000722.1:0-10804 GCA_031376295.1 Chitinophagales bacterium | reverse complement strand
ACCCTACCTTTGCACTCCCAAAATTTAAACCATTTGGGATTATATCATGTTATCAAATTTTTTAACAAAACAATTAAACGCAGATGCGGGTGAACCGAATGCTGCACCGGCAGAAGAGTCTGCACCGGTGGCTGCAGAGGTTGCTGCGACAACAAATGAACCCGAAGTGGCAGTAGCTGAAGCTCCTGCTGCGGTTGCAGTAAAAGAACCAGAAGTGGTTACTGCTCACGACGATTTTGACTGGAGTGTTGACAAACGCAATGTAACTTATTACAATGCTGAGGAAAAACTCAAGTACGACCATGTGTACGAAAACACCTTCAAGCAGATCAATGACGGCGAAATGATCCAGGCTACTATTGAAGCCATTACAAAGACTGACGCTGTAGTTAACATCGGCTTTAAAAGTGATGGCCTTATCTCCCTCAACGAATTCCGTGACATTCCCGGTGGTATTAAAGCCGGCGATATTGTGGAAGTAATGGTGGTGGAAAAAGAAGACCGCAATGGCAACCTGCACCTGAGCCGTAAACAGGCACGTACCAGCAGGGCATGGGAGCGCATCATGGAAATTCACAAAACCGGCGAAATTGTTACTGGTGTTGTTACCAGCAAAACAAAAGGCGGTTTGATAGTGGATGTATTTGGTATGGAAACCTTTCTGCCAGGATCGCAAATTGATGTTAAACCTGTTACTGACTACGATCAGTTTGTGGGTAAAACAATGGAGTTTAAGGTGGTTAAAATCAACGAGACCATCAAAAATGCGGTTGTATCTCACAAAGCACTTATTGAAAGTGATATCGAAGCACAGCGTGCCGAGATTATGGGTAAGCTGGAAAAAGGCCAGGTACTGGAAGGTACCATCAAGAACATTACCGACTTCGGTGCGTTTCTTGATCTTGGTGGCTTAGATGGCTTACTGTACATTACTGATATCAGCTGGGGACGTATCAACCACCCAAGTGAGGTGCTGAAACTTGACCAGAAGCTGAACGTGGTGGTACTTGATTTTGATGATGATAAAAAACGCATCAGCCTTGGTCTGAAGCAGTTAACTCCGCATCCGTGGGATACACTGACTGAAACTGTTAAGGAAGGTGAAAACGTAAAAGGTAAAGTAGTAAATATTGAAGACTACGGTGCATTTTTAGAAATTATGCCTGGTGTGGAAGGTTTGGTACACGTAAGTGAAATTACATGGGCCAATACGCCTATCAACGCTAAAGAATTCTTTAAGCTGAATGATGAGTACGAAGCGAAGATTGTAACATTGGATAAGGATACCCGTAAGATGAGCCTGTCTATCAAACAAATGACTGGTGATCCATGGGGTGATATTGATGTGAAGTTTCCTGAAACCAGCAGACATATGGGTGTGGTTAAAAACATCACTCCTTACGGTGTGTTTGTTGAACTGGCAACCGGCATCGGCGGCATGATCCACATCAGCGACCTTAGCTGGCTGAAGCGCTTCAACAACCCCAACGAGTACACTAAAGTTGGTGCTGAAATTGAAGTAATCATCATGAACATTGACAAGGATGGCCGCAAACTGCAGTTAGGACACAAGCAGATTGAGGAAGATCCCTGGAATGCACTGGCAGATACTTTCCCCGTGGGCAGCATTCATGAAGGTACCGTTATCAAAAAAGATGATAAGGGCGCTGTGATACAATTGCCTTATGGCCTGGAAGGATTTGCACCTGCCCGTCACCTGCACAAGGAAGATGGTACAACAATCGGCGCTGATGCCGTGGAAAAATTCATGGTTATTGAATTTGACCGCAACGATAAGCGCATTGTTCTTAGCCATACCCGTTTGTGGGAGCAGGTAAAAGAAGAAGAAAAGCAGGTTGCCCGTAAAGAGGCACATGCCGAAAACGAAAGCACTAAAAAGGCAGTAAAAACTATCCAGAGCAAGGTAGAGAAATCAACCCTTGGCGACCTGGGTGTACTGGCCGATTTAAAGAAGAAGATGGAAGGTGGTGAAAGCGAAGCAAAACCTGCTGAGTAATACACTGCTTTGATGAAATACAAAAAGGCTGTCTCTGCAAAGGGGCAGCTTTTTTTGTGGGGTAAGGTCAATATTTTGCAAGAATAGCTTTCATCTTTTGCGATTCCTCCGTTTTTATCAGCCTCGTATCAATACCATTACCTGTTTTTTTAAATACTATTACGCTGTAATTTTCATCATACACACTATCAAGAAAAGATTGCGGGGAATGAGTAATTAATTTTTTAAAAATGACTTCCTTTATGCAATTGGTATCAGCGTAAAAAGTAAACTTATCAAAAAAATTTGGGTCGTCATGGTAAATATTATTTAACTCTGTAACCATGCAGCCACAGCGCACACAGGAAAAGAAAATGGTGGGTTTATCGCTAAGTCTGCTCATTATCAGCGCTTTGTTTATAGCAGCAGCAGCTTGTGGCTTTGTTTTACTTTTACAAGCAACCACTGCAATACAACAAGTGATCAACACGATTTTATTTAAACGCATAGTAATAGGCTTTATTTAATGAGTCGTTAAATGCTAAAAAACCCTGCTGGTATTTATAAATATAAGATGGGCAAACAGTTTGGTTTAACTTAAAAGAATGAATAGGATTCAACTTTGTATCAAATACATAGCACTCCATTACGGTAGTGTCTTTTTTTTGTGCTTTGCCCAATCTTTTCAACAGATAAAGTTGCTGCAAACTATTGATAAATAAATTATAGTTTCCTTCATTGATAAGCAAGTACTTCCATGTATATCCCAAATTCCCATGTTTTTCTTCATCAAAATTCAAAAATTTACAATCATGGCTAATTTGGGTTTGCGTTATACTATTGCTCATCATATTGTATATGCCCACAGCATCGTGCTGCATATAGCCAAAAGCAAGGCAACTGTCATTTACCATATTGAAAAGAAGTTCTTGGTTTCTGATTTCGTCGTTGTGAAAAGCAATAGGATATTCAATAATAAAGCGGGGGGTTAATAATGAGTCATTCAAATTAAAATACACAATAGCTTCTTTGTCAATATAGTTCTTAGTTTTAAGAATGCCATAATTAATAAAGAGAAGAGAATCTTTTAAAATAAACCGTGTGGCATCAGGATGTGTGGTAAACCTTACGGCATTAATTTTATTAAACTTATTTAAATTCACGCTTTTTTGAAGTGTAATAATAAAATCTTGGCTGATGTTGTAAGCAATAAAATATTTTCTTTCCCTGTTTAGCAATAATAATTGATTGCCCGCTATCCGGCTTACATAATCCTCCCCCATTTTGCGTGTTATATTTCCAATATATACTTTTTTTACAGACTTGCCTTTAAGCTGAATAAAAGTTAAGGAATCAGTATTGTCAAGATAGATAAAATATTCATCACCATAAAGTATTTCAATACCACAATAAAAAGGAATTGATTTTCCATATGCACTTACTTCATCTGCAATAAATTTCGTGTCTAACTCAACCGATTGCTTTGATGTTTCAGTAAATACAATCGGGGGCTTAGTAACAATCTTAGTCTTTTCTTTTGTGGCACAAAAGGCAAAAAACAAAGGCAGCAGCAGCACTGTAAGCCGGTAAAAATATTTTTTAGTTAAGTAAGGCATAGCTGAATAATATAAAGCAGATATTTGTGTGCAAATATCTGCTTTATGGGTTAAGAAAAATGTTAAATCTTAATTTTCACTACAGGGGGCATTTTTAACATCGCCACGCTGAAAGGCAAAAATCAGGTTTTCTGGCTCCTTGCCACCATCCTGCTTGTACACAAACATGATAGAACTGTCGCAGGCATTTACAATAGTGGCATAATTGGCATTGGCGATCCGGCTCATAATGCTGCTGTTGAGCGTTTGGGGTGGAAATACGGCCTGCCAGTTCTGTGTTTCAAAAAATTGCTTTACGTTTTTTTCTGCTGCGGCTTTGTAAAAATTGTTCAGTAATTGCCTTTGCGCTGGCGGCAGGTACTCATCGTAGCTAAATACATGATGACCATCAACTAATGCACAGTCGGTTCCATCTGGCTTACAGTACATTGTTTCATTGATTACCATATCAAATTTTTTTACATACTGCGGTTCATCTGGACCACATGAAGTTTGTGAAACACATAAGATAGCACCTACAACCAGTGCGGGGATTAGCTTCTTTTTCATATTAAAATAATTTTTTACAATGATAGGGAGTTTTTTTGATACCTTTAACCCGTCAAATGACCAGTATTTTACTCACACGAAAAGTATTTTCGCAGCATGAAAATTGGAGAAAAATTAAGGAAAATAAGGGACTTTTACGGCTACACACAGCAGCATATTGCCGATGAAATTGGCATATCGCCCAGCCAGTATTCCAAATACGAAAAGGACGAAACACCGCTGACATTAGAAACTTTGGAAAGAATTTGCAGCATTTATAAACTTACACAGGTTGATGTACTTAGTTGGGATGAACGCAATTTTTTTAATATTACAGGTAACAATATTGGTAATGGGATAGTACAGCAACAAATGGTATCTGATGACAGTTCTACTAAAATATTAATTGCCCAATTGCAGGAAGAAATAAGCCACCTTAAAAGCGAAAATAAAAAGCTGTGGGATTTGATTGAAAAGCTGAAATAGGGCGTATTGGGAATGAAGAATTAAAAATGAAGAATTAAGTTTTGCCCCAAACGCAGCCCATTTTGCCTAAATTCAATCAGTTTTGCCTTAAACGCAGACTGTTTAATGATTATCATTCATGGATAAAGAGTTGCTTTTAGACCTTGGGATACTTTCAGCTGTAAGCGGTGAAGATGCTCTGTTGAAAAAATTTGATTTTACACTTACTGAAGGTGGGAGAAAAAAACTGAAAGAGTTTTTATGTCCCAATAAATTCGATTTTACATATATAATACAGCAGCAGGAGAGCATTAAGGCCATTTGCCGCAATAGTAATAAATGGCATATTACCTGGGATAACCAGGACATTTATTATATTAAAGAATACCTAGGTTCTAACAGGGTTGTAGCTTCGCTTGATGGCAATAAATTAAAAAACAGGGCAAAAAGTATTTATACTGCAAATTTTAAGAAAGACAGCTATATGTTTGCCGAAAGTGGTGTAAAGCTGGTGCTGATATTTTTTAACAAATTATTAATTGCCGGAAACAGTACTGCAGAGCTACCTCAAAGGCTGGCAAAGCCAATTACAGAAATTAATGCTTTTATTACAATCAACCGGTTGGTATATTATTATAACAAAGACAGAGATACTGCTTTAAGTTCATCTGATGTACTCCTTTTAGATAATGTTTTCAGAAATACCGGTAAATTAACTTTTGAAGACTTACTCGGTCACCTGTTTGAAATAGAAGCTTTTATTTCATTGGCCAAAGCATGTGTAAAATACAACCTTAGTTTCCCCCTGGTTAGTAAATCTGATACCCTTTTCTGTATAAAAGGGCTTTTTCATCCATTGGTAAATGATTGTAAAAGGAATGATATTTCAATTACTGAAAACCAAACTGTGCTTTTTTTAACAGGGCCAAACATGTCCGGTAAATCAACATTTTTAAAATCATTAGGCCTCTGTATTTATTTATCGCATATTGGCATGGCGGTACCTGCCGAAAATGCAGTAATTCCGTTTTTTGATGAAATACATACCAGCATCAATAGCACCGACAGTGCTGCAGGTGGCTATAGTCATTTTAAAGCTGAATTGAATAAAGTAAAAAAGATTGCACTTGATATAAGCGCAGGCAAAAATGTATTTATAATTATTGACGAAATTTTTAAAGGCACCAATCTGCAGGATGCTTACGACTGTTCAAAGGAAATTATTGCACTCTTTTCAAGCCAGCGGGGTAAGTTTATTATTTCGTCACATATAACCGAACTCTATAATGATTTGAAGCAATACGATGGCATCCGTTTTAATTGCTTTGATGGCTTTATGGATAAAAATGAACCATCTTTTAGCTATAAACTCACAGAAGGAGTGTCTTCTATGCGATTAGGTTATTATTTGCTACAGCAGGAAGGAATAGTAGATTTATTGAAATAGGGTAAAGGTGGAGATTTTTGCCCCAAACGCAGCGCATTTTGCCCCAATCCAACCAGCGTGACCCTAAACGCAGCGCATTTGGCCTCAATCCAACCAGCGTGGCCCTAAACGCAGCGCATTTTATCCCAATACAACCAGCGTGGCCCCAAACGCAGCGCATTTTATCCCAATCCAACCAGCGTGGCCCTAAACGCAGCGCATTTTGCCCCAATCCAACCAGAGTGGCCCCAAACGCAGCGCATTTCAGTTCAATTTAACCAGTTTTACCCCAAACGCAGTGCAGGTCACATCAATCACAACCTCGTCTGCAATCTCCCCACCATCTCCCTCTTCCAGCTTAAAAAATCACCGGCCACAATATGTTTGCGGGCCTCCCCTACCAGCCACAGGTAAAAAGCCAGGTTGTGTATGCTGGCCAATTGCATGCCCAGTATTTCTTTGGCCTTCATCAGGTGGCGCAGGTAGGCTTTGTTGTAATAATTGCTCACTTCGCAGTCAATACCATCATCTAATGGTGTAAAATCTTTCTCCCACTTTTTATTGTCAATATTGATAACGCCTTTGCTGGTAAACAGCATGGCATTGCGCCCGTTGCGGGTAGGCATCACACAGTCGAACATATCCACACCCAGCGCAATGCACTCCAGTATGTTCCAGGGTGTGCCTACGCCCATCAGGTAGCGTGGCTTTTGCACCGGCAGCACATCGCAGCACAGCTCTGTAAATTCATACATCATCTCCATTGGCTCGCCCACGCTAAGGCCGCCAATGGCATTACCGGTTGCATTTTGCGAAGTAATAAATTCTGACGAAGCAGTACGCAAATCTTTGAAAGTGCTGCCCTGTACAATCGGGAAAAGGTTCTGCGTATATCCATATTTATCTGGTGTTTCATTAAATCTTTTCACGCATCTTTCTAACCAGCGGTGTGTGAGTTCCATACTTTTTTTGGCATAAGTATAATCACTGGGATATGGCGGACACTCATCAAAAGCCATAATGATATCCCCACCAATTACACGCTGTATATCCATCACATTTTCGGGGGCAAATAAATGTTTGCTGCCATCAATATGGCTCTGAAAAACGGCTCCTTCTTCGGTGAGTTTGCGGTTAGCCGCCAGCGAAAAAACCTGGTACCCGCCACTATCTGTGAGTATGGGGCCGTGCCAGCCATTAAACTGGTGCAGGCCACCTGCTGCTTCCAGCACTTCCAGCCCCGGCCGCAGGTACAAATGATAGGTATTGCCCAGTATTATCTGCGCCTTCACGTCATCCTTTAATTGCTGCTGTGTTACCGCTTTCACGCTGCCCACAGTACCTACCGGCATAAAAATGGGTGTCAGTATCTCCCCATGATCCGTCGTAATCTTTCCTGTTCTTGCTTTGGTAGCAGTATCTGTATGCTGTAATTCAAATTGTAATGCGGCCATGTATTGTTGTTTGCTTTTAAAGCCTGCTGCCGGAAATACCGGGTATTTTATTAAACCGCAAACATACTGTAATAAAAAATACTGACCATTTTTGAGAGGGTAATTGCTATTTTTGCAGCATGACTCCTAACCAGTGGTGGCTGTATGCCTTTTATGGCATAACATGTATCCATCTTTTTTATTTTCTTTTTTTCTTTATGCGGCTCGCCCTTTATAAGGCAGGGAACAAGCCTGTAACACAAACGCATCCCGTTTCTGTAATCATTTGTGCCAGGGATGAGGCTGCCAATCTTGCCAAAAACCTGCCAGGCGCATTGGTGCAGCAATACCGCACCACGCATGAAGTGATAGTGGTGGACGACAACTCTTTTGACGACAGCAAATACCTGCTGGAAGCATTTGAAAAAGATTTCAAGCAACTGAAAGTGGTGGAACTGAAGCAGGAAGCGAAAATGATACCGGGCAAAAAATTCCCTTTGAGTATTGGTATTAAAACTGCCAAACACGAAATTGTGCTGTTAACAGATGCTGATTGTGTACCTGCCAGCGAAAACTGGATTGATAAAATGCAATCGGTGTATGATGATACTACAGAAATTGTATTGGGCTATGGCGCCTACCACAAAAAGAAGGGCTTGCTGAATATATTTATACGTTGGGAAACCTTTCACACGGCCATACAATACCTGTCTTATTCTCTTGCCAAACTTACTTATATGGGTGTAGGCAGAAACCTGAGTTACAAGAAAACTATTTTTTTCAGGCACAAAGGTTTTACAGCACACAACCGCATACCCAGCGGCGATGATGACCTGTTTATTAATATGGCTGCTACAAAAGAAAATACCCGCATCTGTGTTGACAAAGAAAGTTTTACACTGAGCGAACCGGCCAGAACCTGGGGCCAATGGATGAAGCAGAAAACCCGGCATTACAGTACCGGTAAATATTATAAGCCATTGCACAAATTCCTGCTGGGGCTTTATTCTTTATCACATTTTATATTTTATCCTTTGCTGGCAACCTGCCTTTTTTTATGCAGCTGGCAGTGGGTGCTGGCGGCATTTGGGCTGCGCTTTATTATACAGGCAATTGTATATTTTAACTGTATGAAAAAATTAGATGAAAAAGACCTGTTTGCATGGTTCTGGATAATGGATATATGGATGTTTTTCTATTACCTTATTTTTTCTGTTTCACTGATAAAAAAACCAAGAACAACGTGGAAGTAATCACAAAATATTTTGCTGATTTTACGGAAGATCAATTACGGCAATTTAACCTGCTGCAGGAGCTGTACAAAGAATGGAATGAGAAAATTAATGTAATATCCCGCAAGGATATGGATAATTTTTATGGTCATCATGTGCTGCATTCGCTGGCGATTGCCACTCAATTTAACTTTGATGCCGGCACACAGATTATGGATCTTGGTTGCGGAGGTGGTTTCCCCGGCATACCGCTGGCCATTTTTTTTCCCCAGGTTCACTTTCACATGGTTGACAGTATTAATAAAAAACTGAAAGTAGTGCAGGGTGTTGCTGATGCACTGGGGCTGAAGAACGTAACGGTGCAACACAGCCGTGCCGAAGACATAAAGGATAAAAAATTTGACCTGGTGGTTTCCAGGGCGGTGGCTCCCGTAAAAGAGCTTTGGCATTGGAGCAAACCATTGCTGCGCAAAGCAGCCAACCGCAAGGCGGGTAATGGACTTATCTGCCTGAAAGGTGGCGATTTAGCTGCTGAAATTGCCGCAAGTGGTTGTAAACCAAGGATATGGGAAATTGAGAAATTGTTTACGGAAGACCCATTTTTCGCTCAGAAATACATTTTGTATATACCTTTATGATAATGTTTCCCGTAACAAAACTACCACTTTAGGGTATTGTTAATTTTACATTAATATCTCAGCTTTGCATTAATATGGATATACCAGTAGCAATAGTAGAAGACAACAATGATATCCGCCAGGCATTAGAGCAGATCATTGAAACAGCCGACGGGTACAAACTTTGCGGCTCCTGCATTAGTGGTGAGGAAGCTTTGAAAAAATTGCCCCGGATGCACGCTAAAGTTGTACTGATGGACATACACCTGGGCGGCATCACGGGTATTGAAGTGGTAAAAGAACTTAAAGCAAGCCACCCTGAAATACTGTTTATGATGTGCACCATTTATGAGGAAGACGAAAAAATATTTGAGGCCCTCAGCGCAGGCGCCAGTGGCTATATTTTAAAGAAAACCGCACCTCAAAAAATGCTGGATGCCATCAGGGAGTTATATGAAGGTGGCTCGCCCATGAGCAGCCAGATAGCCCGTAAAGTGGTAGCGGCTTTCCAACACAAACTACCTCCTGTTACTGCAAGTGTACCTGATGACTCACTCGACTGTCTTTCAAAAAGAGAATTGATGATTCTCGAACATTTAGCTAAAGGAATGCTTTATAAAGAAATATCTGAATTTTTGTGCATCAGCCAGGAAACGGTACGCAAGCACGTATACCATGTGTACGAAAAATTACATGTAAACAACCGCATTGAGGCAGTTAATAAGTATTATGGAAGGTAAGTGTATACCCACTTTATGGTATTGCAGGTTCAGGATTAAATTACAATCTTTGCAATACAATCAATAAAAAATCCTTTCCATTAAACCTGCCATGAAAAAATGTCAGCAGAGCAAACAGTGAGTGAAATAAAAATCCCCGGATAATCTCCGGGGGTTTTTATTTATTAGCCAGTCACTTACTTACCCCGTATATGATATGCTTTGGGCTGTACAAATGTTCTAATTCCCTGGTAGGACAAGGTACTGCCAAACCCTGAGTTTTTTCTGCCCGACCATGGCAGCGATGCGCTTACCCTGTCGCAGCAGTTCCAGTACACAGTGCCGGTATTCAATTGTTTCATTACTGATTCCGCTCTTTCAAAACTTTTGGAGTACACTGCAGCAGTAAGGCCGTATACCGAATCCTGCATCAATTGCACGGCCGCTGCATCATCCTTTACTTGTTGTATGCCCACTATGGGGCCGAAAGATTCTTCCGTCATTAGCCGCATGGAGTGATTAACATTTATCAATACCCCGGGTTCAATATAATACCCCTTACCGGCGGGGATATTGCCTCCGCAAAGCAGGGTTGCTCCTTTAGTAACTGCATCATTTACCTGTGCTGTAATAAATGCCTGTTGTTCCTTTCTGCTCAGCGGGCCAATATCCGTAAGCTTATCCATGGGATTGCCGGTAACCATCTTTTTGCATTGCTCCATATAACTTGCCACAAATGCATCGTATATTTTCTCCTGTACATAAATTCTTT
>JANMDL010000087.1:0-1576 GCA_031376295.1 Chitinophagales bacterium | reverse complement strand
TCGGTCATAGTGCGTGTTCGTATCGCCAATGCCCAGGATGTAGTTGCGACGCTGGCATGCCGACGTCACAGGATCTGTCCAGGTGCTGTAAACCGGGTACCCATCCTTCATTGCATCGGTCATACCGACCGTGGTGCCCGTCGAAGGCTGCAGACCCTGCAAATACCGCAGCGATTCATACCAGAGCTCACCCACAGGATCAAGCGACTTGTAGTTTCCGGTCTTGCCGAACCGGTTCAGGTAGTTGATCACCCCCGTATAGGTGTAGCCGGTCGAAACCGAGTCGGTGATGGGCTTGGCAACGAACTGCCCAGTGGAGACGCTCCATTCCTTTTCCGGGTTTGTGACAAGGCACCCGTTGTCGTCGTACTTGTTCGGACCAAAGTACATCAACGGAGCGCGCAGGACACCACCATCGCGTGTTCCGCCATCCATCAGGTAGGAGAACACGGCAAGACGCAAGCTGTCCGATTTCTGCTGGATCTGGCCCTCTGGCTTGTAGCCAACGGTGCCGCCAACCTCGTACTTGGTGCAGTAGTTGTAGAAATCGGTCGTGCCGGTGCCGTACACCACTGTTCGCGTCGGGCCCTCGGTGCTGTCGCACACCTGCACCCGGGGCTTCACAATGGCTTTGGCAGTTGCCGTGTAGACATTCCACACCGCCTGTTCTTTGTACACGCGGTATGCTGTGTAAGACGTATAGGAATAGTAAAAGTCGTTGCGGGTGTAGCTGTTGTAGTAAGCGGTGTAGCTGTTGTAAAACGGTGCGTAGGACCTGTAGAAAGGTGCGTAGGCGTTGTAGAAAGGGGTGGTCGTGTAGGTGTTGTAGATCGGTGTTCCGGTGTAGTTCACGTACCGAATGACAACGTCCCCGGCATTTAGCGACCCGCTGCGGGTGCTACCTAGCGCACTGCAATTCGTAGAAGTAATCCCGGTTGCTGGTCCGAGCGTGATACGTCTCGGTGCAGCGGTCAGGAAACAATAACGGGTGCCAGTGGTCACCACCGTGAAGTTGTTGGTGGTGTTGGGCGCCCCGCCACCCTGATAGTCAAGCGACAGCGCCCCACTTGGCGCCCAGATATTGCCGACTACCACTACCGGTGCGCCACCCGTAGGCGCAACAGTGGATGTACCCAAAACCGTATACGTAAAGCCCCTGATGACGGGCACCAGCTCTGCTGCCGTGGGTGGAATAGCGGTAGTTGTTCCGGTGATGGTGTAGCCCCGGATAACCGACGGTGACTCGGCAGCGGCGGGGGGTGCGGTTGTTGACGTTCCATTGACAACATAACCGCGCACGACCGCTGGAGACTCGGCTGCAGCCGGCGGCGTTGTGGTGGACGTACCCGTAACGGCGTAACCACGAATGACCGCCGGTGTCTCAGCTGCGGCAAGCGGGGCGGCGGTGCTGGTACCTGATGCCGTATACGTGCTCGTACGAACGGTCGCTGGAGACTCTGCAGCAGCTACAGGAACCGTTGTCGTCAGCGCGAACGTCGTCGTGTAGAACGTAACGGGTGTGACCGGGCCGATGGTCGGCGCTGCCAGGGTATAGGAGCCTGTGTCCGTCCAGGTG
>JANMDL010000651.1:0-1548 GCA_031376295.1 Chitinophagales bacterium | reverse complement strand
CGATGACACTAACAATCCTCGCACTGACGATGTCGCGTTCATCAGTGCGGTGGTGCGCAAGCTGGTGGCGGAAAAACGCGCCGACCCGACGCGCATTTATGCGATGGGCATGTCGAACGGCTCGATGATGAGCCTGCGGCTCGCGCTCGAGATGCAGCCGGCACTGGCCGCAATCGCCGCGGCGTCGGGCACCATGGCGGCGCAGTCGGACTGCGCGCGCGCCACACATCCGGTGTCGGTGCTGATAATTCATGGCACCGACGACCCGCTGGCTCCTTACCAGGGTGGCACGGTCGGCAAGCGCAATACCGATCGCGGCTCGGTGCTCAGCGTCGAGGCGACGCGCGACTACTGGCTGAAGGCTAACAAGCTCGAGAGCATGAAACCCGCGTCGTTCGAGTTTCCGCACCGCGGCGACGATGCGACGCGCGCGATCCGGGAAACCTGGGGCGAGGATGCCGGACCGCAGGTCGTGGTGCTGACCATCCGGAATGGCGGCCACGTCGAGCCGAGCCTGCGCTTTCACTACGGCCCCTTCTACAGCCGGATCGTCGGCGCGCAGAATCGCGACCTGGATAGCGTCGAAGAGGCGTGGTCGTTCTTCAGGAACAAGAGGTCCCGGTAGCGTAACGGCGCGTCAGACTAGTCCCGACAGGTGCCGCGCGACGATCGCCGCAATCTCCTGTGGATGCGTGCGGCACAGATCCACATTGCAATGCGGCAGATCGAGATAGGTGCTGCCCAGTGGCAGCAGCGCGCGCGAGCGCTCGGTTTTCTCGATCACATCATCGCTCGGCGCCAGCGCAATCACCGGATGCTTGAGGCGCTTGAATGCAGCTTCAGCATCGTAGCGGAACACTGCGTCGTAGGCCTGGCCCGGCCAGGGCGCTAACAAATAATCGAGACAGCGGCGCTGCACGTCCGCCAGGTTGAAAGGCGGCTCGCGGTACTGGAATCGCGCCTGCCACGCCGGCAACAGGTGCGAACCGTCCTCGACAGGAGTCACCCGCATCGTCGCGAAGGTCTGCAGACCCGCCGCCATTTCCTGCGGATTGAAGACCGGAATGGCAATCATGCCGAGATGCCGCACCCGGGCCGGCGCCTGCAGCGTCATTTCGACCGCCTCGAGCGAGCCGGTGTGCATACCCAGCAAATCGACCTGCCCGGTGACGCCCAGCGCATCCAGCGCCTGCCACATGGCAGCCGCATAGGCCGGGAAGGCCGGAGTCGCCAGCGGCGCGTCGGAAAAGCCGTAGCCGGGCCGGTCCGGCGCGATCGACGGCCGGCCTAACAACGGCTGCAGGTAAGTCCACATCTGGCTGGAACGCGGCGACATGTGCAGCAGCACCAGTGGCGGGCCGCCCTGGGCCGGATCGCCGCCCTGCAGGCGCACATGCACCTGGCCGAGGCGGGTCGCAACGATGCGGCGGACTTCGGTGTTCACATCAGACCTCCTGGAGCTGCAGGCTTCCCATGATCGTGCCGGCGCACGAATGCGATGAGCGGAGCTGCCACGGCAGCCGGGTCTTCATGATGCATCATGTGACC
>JANMDL010000634.1:0-1510 GCA_031376295.1 Chitinophagales bacterium | reverse complement strand
GTTTAAAGGAAAGTGATATTTATCAAATTAAAACGAAATAACATGGCACAATCAAGCATTGAATGGACAGAAATGACATGGAACCCAACCACGGGCTGCGATAAGCTTTCGGCTGGTTGTAAGTTCTGCTATGCCGAAGTAATGTCAAAACGTTTACAGGCAATGGTTGTCGAGAAATACAAGAACAATTTTGACATTACTACTCACGAAAGTGAATTGCAAATTCCATACACTTGGAAGAAACCCAAAATAGTGTTTGTTAACTCCATGAGCGATTTATTTCATAAAGACGTGTCCATTGAGTTTATCCGAAAAGTGTTTAAAGTCATGAAAGATAATCCGCAACATGTCTTTCAGATATTAACCAAACGAGCCGATGTACTGCGGTACTACGACAGTGAGGGCTGGTTAGATTGGACGCATAATATTTGGATGGGTGTATCGGTTGAAAATGAAAAAGTAACGAACCGGATTAAACTGTTGCAAGAAACAAAAGCTCGAGTAAAGTTTCTTTCATGCGAACCACTTATTGGGCCGTTGCCCAATTTGAATTTAAAAGGAATTGATTGGGTAATTGTGGGCGGTGAAAGCGGAAGAAAACCACGCCCGATGAAAAAGGAATGGGTGAAAGATATAAAAACCCAATGCAAGCAAGCTGATGTAGCATTCTTCTTTAAACAATGGGGCGGCACAAACAAAAAGAAAACGGGCAATCTGTTAGATGGGAAAAAATATTTGGAGATGCCTCCCGTTGTTGGCGAAAGAGATTTAAAATAATGAAAATTGAAAACAACCTTCCCAATCATTGGCAAGTAAAGAAATTAGGCGAAATTTTTACTATTGAGAGAGGTGGTTCACCCCGACCCATAGAAGACTTTATTACTAATGATGACAATGGAATTAACTGGATAAAAATTGGCGATACAAAGGATGTTGTAAAGTTCATCTACCAAACTAAAGAAAAGATAAAGCCTGAAGGTGCAAAGAGGTCACGAATGGTTTATGAGGATGATTTCCTATTGTCAAACTCAATGAGCTTCGGTCGCCCTTACATAATGAAAACTACTGGTTGCATTCATGATGGTTGGCTTGTCATTAGAAAAAATGAAACAATCGACAACAACTATCTTTACTACATTTTAAGTTCAAATTTATTATACCAGCAATTCTCAAATCTTGCTAAAGGTTCTACTGTTAAGAACCTAAATATTGAAGCGGTTAAACAAGCCGTTATTAAATTCCCTCTACTCCCCGAACAACACGCCATCGTTTCCAAAATAGAAGAACTCTTTAGCGAACTGGAAAACGGTAAACAACAACTGCAAACCGCCTTGCAGCAATTAAAAGTGTACCGCCAAAGCTTGTTGAATGAATTAGTCACTGGAAAGAATTGTAAAACCATTGAATCGGTAATTAAAAAACTTGACCAAGGTTGGAGTCCAAAATGTTTAAACCAGAATTCCAATGATGAAACTGAATGGGCAGTAATAAAAACAAGTGCCGTTCAACA
>JANMDL010000606.1:0-2399 GCA_031376295.1 Chitinophagales bacterium | reverse complement strand
AAGCTTTTACCGTACTGTTGTCAAATACGCTGAAGTTGGTAAGGCTCCATTTGTTATTGGCATCTTTGCTGCGGATGAATACACGATGTACGCCCTGTGCCAGGCCTGTTACATTGATATTGGCTGAAAGACCGGCAATATTGCTGCCAGGCGTAACGGGAATGGGCGTACAGTTGCCAAAGCCCAAATCATTGTTGTCGATAAAATACTCTACTGCCACAATGTTTGGGGGCGAAGAGGGACCAGCAGCATAAAGTGGCACCGTATAATTATCAAAAAACACATTGTGCGTTAAGCTCCATTTGTCGCCTGCATCTTTGCTGCGGATATAAAAGCGGTGAAAGCCCTGGGGCAAACCACTTACATTGGCTGAACCATTGAAGTTGCTGATATTTAGTGAGGGTGTAAAACCTGTTAATGGGGTGCTGCTTCCAAATTCTGGTTTGCTGTCAATAAAATATTCAATAGCGGTAATATTGGCTGCGGGCAAAGGCGCTGTGGCATATACAGGAACCGTATAGTTATCAAAAAATGTATTGTACGTCAAGCTCCATTTGTCACCTGCATCTTTGCTGCGGATGTAAAAGCGGTGAAAGCCCTGTGTTAAACCACTCACATTTGCCGGGCCGCTGTAGCTGCTGATATTGGGGGAAGGTATGAATCCCGTAAGTGCCGTACCACTGCCAAACTCGGGTTTGCTGTCGATGAAGTATTCAATACCGGTAATATTGGTGGCAGGTGCTGGTGCAGCCGCATATACAGGCACGGTGTAATTGTCAAAAAAGGAATTGCCGGTTAAGCTCCATGTGCCATTGGCATCTTTGCTGCGGATGTAAAAGCGGTGAAACCCCTGGGGTAAGCCGCTTACATTTACCACATCGCTGAATGAAGTAATATCAACAGCAGGAGTAAATCCCGTCAATACTGTACCGCTTCCAAACTCCGGTTTACTGTCAATAAAATATTCAATGCTGCTCACAGCGGTGGCCGGGGCTGGCGCAGCCGGGTAGGGCGGCGCTGTTTGTGCAAAGCTGGCAGCGCTGTGCATACAAGCTATGATGATAAAATATTTTTTCATTGTAATAATTTTTTAGGACTGCTTGTACAGTATAAGATTAATTATTACTTTTTGTGCTGATGGTAATTGGCATAGTGGTGGCACTTGTAGCAATTGTTGCCGGCACCGTTAACAAATAAATGGTAGGTATGGGCGGGATACCACTTAATACATAAGGGTCGGCTGTGCCGAAAGCACCACAGTCAGGAGTGATGGCACTTACAGTTTCTCCGGCTGCAAGTGCAGGGCTGCCTGCCTTTAAGCGCCATTGCCCATCTGTGCTGTTGCCGGTTAACCCCAGGAACAAAGCAGCATCGGTTGCGCTGTTGATATTGCCGCTGCCAGCCGGCAAATTGGTGCCTGTAGAAATATTGTTGCGTATGGTTACATTGGTGAGCGTAAATGTGGTGCCCGTGATAATATTATTGGAAAAATAGCCATTGTACATGGTGATGGAACTTCTGAAAACATTATTGCGAACAAGATTATTCAGATTGAGTACATTGTTTAAGTCGAGTGCGCCTGAGAATATATTATTAGTAAACTCACAGTTCTGTGCCCTGTATACAGCCAGCGACAGCCCCTGTATGTAACATTTATTAAATACAAACCCCGTTATCGTGTTATTGTTATTGGTATAACCGTAAGTTTGAAAAAAATTGAGGTTGCACCTGGTGAATGTAATGTTGTCGGTACCTGCGCCATTGTCGCTGGCTCCCTGGAAGTTTGGAGAAACGTTAAACGTAAGCCCCATAAATTGAGAGCCACTGCATAGTGTGTCGAGATAAAGACTGGATATGGTTACGTTGTTAGGGTTTACCTGTAAGCCGGTATTGGCATTGGCGCCGCTTAAAAAATAGCCCGGCCCGATGAACACCAGGCGTTTCTTTAACGTGAACCCGGTGTAAGCAGTAGCTGAGGCTTCAATATGTATGGTGTCTCCGTTTACCACGCTGGCACTGGCAACCGCCAGATCGGTATTGGTAAAATCTGCGGTTACACCAGCATTGTTATTTACCCGCCATACTTTGGCCTGGGTTCCGGTTGCAAAAAAAGCGATTGTTAAAAGTAAAGCTGCCTGTTTCATGTTTGTATTTTTAGAAATGTAAAATTGGCAGTAAATGGGTATTCAGGCAATAGGACATTTGTCAGTGAAAGCGGGGTATCTTGTCAGCTACCTGCTGCCATACACTTTATTGATGGCTTCTGTTTTATTTTGTACGTGCAGTTTTTCATATACCTTGTACAGGTGCTGGCGTACTGTGCCAAAGCCAATGCCCAACTGATGGGCAATTTCTTTGTACAACAGCCCTTTGGCGGTAAGTTCAAGTACTTCTTTTTC
>JANMDL010000593.1:0-4054 GCA_031376295.1 Chitinophagales bacterium | reverse complement strand
ATCCGAAAAAATATCGTTGATGGATTCAATATCATTAATGGTACGGGTAGTGAGTGTGCCAATGGGCGTTTTATCAAATTGGGTCAGGTTAAAACGTAATACTTTCCTGTATGTAGCCACCCGCATATCTTTCACTACATTTTGCCCGAGCGATGCTGTAATAAAGGTGAAAAAAAAGCGGCAGGTAGTTTCAATGAGCAGTAATCCGATTTGTATAATGGTGATGGTGATGATGGCCCCCTGTATGGTATCCCAGAAATTGACTGTGCTGTTCCCTTTTACTGCGTTGTTAATGGTATATTGTATCAGCGCAGGGCGCAGGGGCGATAATGCGGCCAATACCACAGCAAGCGCCAATGAACCGTAAAATTTTTTTTTGTATGGTGCTGCAAACTGAAATACTCTTTTTAACAATGAGAAGTCAAATATCTTCCTGGCACCGGCAGTATTACCCATGAAGCAAAGGTAGGAGTAAAGTTCAAGGTTGGAAAGTTCAAAGTTGAAAGGTTCAAAGTTGGAAAGTTCAAAGTTCAGCACATTGATTATCCTTACTTCGTATTTTGTTACGGGTTATTTTGGTTGATTTAGTTACGGGTTGCCAAATTTGTCATTCTACATTCAAGCTTCGTAATCCAGCCTGTCAACTGTAATCTGTATTCTGTCCACTTTTCTAATCCCCTTCCACCTTTCTAGTATAAGCTTTCAAAAACAGCGCCCCAAGATTTTTATGCGGTGGCACATAATCGAGCCAGCGTTCTCTTACATCTTTGCTGGGGTCGATGGCAAATATTTTGCCCATAGCTGCCCACATTTCTATCCAGTCAATTTTTTTGCCTTCACGCAGCTTACCGGTAATGTAGTTTATCAGCGGCCTGTTAATATCACCGGCTCCTATCTGCTTGGTAGATATGATATGTGCCTCGGGGGATGTTTCCAGCACCTGATTAAGATTTTTGTACCCGCCGCAACTGCCCAGCAGCACTATTTTTTCTGATGCCAGTAATTGCCGGATGGTATAAGGCAGGTGATAACTATGGCCCCTGTGTATCAGTATAGATGGTGCCATCCCCTTCTCCAGCAGGTAATCTGTAAGATGTGCCTGCGCTACAGAATCAAGATTGGTATCATTATCAAGCGGTTTATTAGCAAATATAAATACGGGTTTTCCTTTTATACTGCTGAATTCAATCCATTCTTTATTCTCTGTTTTCTTCCACAAAGCTGGTGAAAAGGAATTTACAAATGGCGGGAAAAACATTTTACCATCTTTATCTCCATAAAAAAACACCTGGGCTGCTACCCGGCCACTGTCATCTGCCAGGGCTTTATAATCAACTGAATAAACAGGTGGTATGCCATACAGTTTTGTGAGGTCAATGGTACTGTCAGTTGCTGAAAGGCATATATTTTTGAGCAACCCATACACCAGCATCCCATTCTGGTCGTTACTGCTGGTGCAACGCTGCTCATTGCGTACTATTTCATTAAGAATAAAAGCTGTTAACTGCTTATTGCCCGATACGGATGCATAAGAATCGGCCACATCAACGGCTTCTTCATTGGTTTTCGATTCTTCGAGGCGTGAAACGAAGGCCATCATCAATGTATCGGCCTTACCCTTTGGCATTGCTTTCAAAAATGTGTCAAGTCTGTTGTAACCTGCCGCCATTTTTATAAATTTCTTAAAATAATCGAAGTTTACAGCCATCAGCAGGGAATCGGTTCTTGGTTTTTTGCCAAGCCGCTCCAGCATTTTTCCAAAGCAGTATTTATAGCTGCTGGTATAAATATCGGCTTCCGTCATTACCATTACATAATACAGTTCAACCGGGCCAAGTGGCTCAACTGCCTTAAAGCGTATCGCAGGATTGTTCTGCTCATGCAGTGCATTGATGGGCGTGGCAAAATGCTGTAACGCTTTTTTTGCCAGTACTTCCAGCAGGCCATTGGCTCTGTACATAGCTATTGGCGTATCAGGATTTGCCCTGTTAATTACTCTTTTGTGATAACTGATAGCGGTTTGTACCAGCAATTTGTAATAGCCTACGCTATCGTAGCCCGCTTCCCCATCACCCACAAATTTTTTTATTTCATCAATGGTTTTGCGGCCTTTCAAAATATCGTCCAAAAAGGGGAAGTAAAAAAGTGCATTGGGTGTTTGGCTCAGTTCTGCTACAGCTTTTACCATCTTGTCTGTATTGCGCAGTATCAATTTTCCTTCGGGCAAGCCCGATGCCTGTGCATAAGAGTACAGTTGCACAGGATTATTACGGCAGGCAATCACCACTAAGCTATCGGCAAAAGGTTCTGCTGCATATGGCCGGATGGTTTGCAGTATCCTGTCTGGATGGATAGTTACATACTTAAGAAAGAGCAGTTTACGGCTTTGAGTATACCCTTTATTATCTTTAAACAGTTCAGCCAGTATCAGGCCCACCTGGTAAGGCAATTCGGCAACAAAGGGTTCTATCGACTGGCTGTCGATAGCAGCTCTCAGCATTTTATCAAAGCCACTTACCAGCATTGGCACATACGCTGCCCCAATTTTTTTTTGCTTGTAATTACTGTTAAAAGCTGTTACCATCTCCCTCACCAGCCGCAGGCAGCCTATCAGTTTATTGCTCTTGTCTTTAAGCCTGCTGTCTGTTTCCAGGCCGAAGCGGATATCGGTAACATGCCTTAAAATGGCATCGGTTACCTGCATATTGATTTCTTCATTTGGGGTCAGCTTTAAAAAGTTGTCTTTTTTGTAATCCAGTTTATCGGCTTCCACCTGCGCTTCCAGTATACGCTGGTGAATTAATTGACGGGAAAGTGGTATCCTGGGGGTGTCCACAATGCTGGCTTTACTGCCCAAATAACCCAATACTAATATGCTGACTAAAAAAAATTTCATGTATTATATATTGCAAAGATGATAAAAATTGTGTCACTGGTTGCATCTTATTACCATTGCAAGATGATTTTATACTGCCGTACGCTGCTTTTTGCTTAACAATTTGATAATATTTAATAGTTTGTTAACTGTTTGCTTCCGTTAATTTTGTGCAAACAAACGGATGGAACTCAAAAACAAGAAAATACTCATTGCTGATGATGAGCCGGATATATTAGAAATTATACGGTTTAACCTGGAGGCAGAAGGGTACACTGTATTTACAGCCAAAAATGGCGATGAGGCCATCATTGAGGCTAAAAAACACCTGCCCGACCTCATTATACTGGATATTATGATGCCGGGTAAAACCGGTATTGAAACCTGTAACCTGCTGCGTATTAATCCTGCTTTTACAGATACCATTATCATTTTTTTAACCGCTCTCAGCGACGAAACTACTGAGATAAAGGGGCTTGAAACTGGTGCTGACGACTACCTCACCAAGCCAATCAGCCCCAAAGTGCTGGTAAGTAAGATTAATTCCCTCTTCCGGCGCATCAGCAAAGAAGAAAGCCCGGTACTGCACGCTGGTGAATTACAGATTGACCGGGAACGGTACATCATCATTTACAAAGGAGAGGACATCATTCTTGCACGTAAAGAATTTGAACTGCTGGCATTGCTGGCTTCACGGCCGGGCAAGGTTTTTTTACGTAACGAGATACTGAACCAGGTTTGGGGTACCGAAGTAATTGTTGGGGATCGTACCATTGATGTGCATATCCGTAAAATAAGGCAGAAGCTGCAACTCGACTGTATTACTACGGTTAAAGGCGTGGGTTATAAGTTTGACTTATAATTTCTAAAAGTAAAAAAACCCTTATCATACTACACAATCCGCTGGTTTATCGCCTTGGCCACAGCTTCTGTAAGCGATGCCACATGCAGTTTTTCGTAAATCTTTTTTACATGGCTGCGTACGGTTTCGTAGCTGATGTTGAGCTGGTCGGCAATCATTTTATAAGCCAGTCCGTTTACAATGCAGGCAAGTACTTCTTTTTCCCGGGCGGTTAAGTGGTAGTTGGGGGCAGATTCGGGCTGCACATGCTGCGGTATCTGCTGCATTTTGGTAAGTACCTTGCGGCTCACCCATGTCTCCATCGATTGCCCGCAAGG
>JANMDL010000590.1:0-11418 GCA_031376295.1 Chitinophagales bacterium | reverse complement strand
TCCACACTTCATCAGAAACCTTTTCTGTAATGGTTAAGGGCTTTTTGGCATAGCAATTTTGCATTTGTGCTGCGTAAGGAAGGTCATATAAAGGATTAAAACCTCCTTTTTCAAAATAGAACACAATCATATTCCGTAAGGTGGGTATTGCCAGTTTGTTATCCGGCTTATTTTCAAACTCATTGTAATTCAGTTCGTTACGGAAAATACTGATGACTTCCCCTATTTGGGCATCATCGTTACTTATAATCAGTTTTGGCAGGTAAGCATTGGGTGGGGTGCCATCATTGGAGGCAAGCAGCAATTTAAGCGCTTTTTCAGCCATGCTTTTGGTATCCCCGGGATTTGTTCTTACATATTCCAGCACGTTGTAGTCTTTTACGCATTCCAGCCTGCTTACAGTGGCTTTGTAAGAATGGATTACATCAGAGTACACCTTCTTATCAAAATTGTTGATATCGGTGTTTTTAAAGTACTGGAAGAGGTCGTTTATTTCCTGTTCTGATTTGTGGTCCTGCAAATCGGCTTTTGAGGGAAGTACCCGTCCGCTTTTTTGATAATATACTTTTTCGGCCCGTTCTACTTCTTCTTCAAAGTTAGAGGGATATACCCGTTTTATCATACTGCCATCATCGTTTACATCATCGGCAATGTAATTTTTTCTTTTATCAAAATTATAGTCGGCCTGGGTTTGCTGCCCACTCTTTACCAGTTCAAGTAATTTTGTTTTTATTTTATCAAAAAAGGTAACATTCGGCAATTCCACCCGTTTGATGCTTGACAGCAGCGGGGCTGAATCATTTTCCATACTTTTACGTACTTTGGTCAATTCTTTGGTGATGAGGTGCATAATCATCATATCGAATAGGGTAAGCAGCCTGTCTTTGAGTACATTTGATTTCTCTAGTATGATGCCGTATTTATTTTTGGTAGCTTTGGCGGCTTCTGTACTCAAAAAGTTCTCCCAAAGGTTTGTCTCTGAGCGCACGCCATAACTGTTCCATAGTTGCTGGCAGCTTAAAATGGCTTCACCAAAGTACTGGAGCGAAAGGCGGGCAATTTCAATGTTTTCTGTTTCATTCAGTTGTCCTGATATATAAGGTTCAATTTCTTCAACAATATAATTGGTGGCGGCAACCAGGTTATTGGAAACTTTACCATAATAGCCGGTTTTGGAGGTAGATGAGAAAAGCCTGCTGATAAATTGTATCTCGTCATCATTAATCTGATTGTTGGCTATTTTCATCGCATCTGCTTCAATGGACTGCTCCAGGCTTTCACTGCCATAATTGTACAGTGTTTTAAAAGCTTCACTGATAATTTGATCGAACTTTTTAAACACCTGCTGTTTAATGTCATTCTTTAATATATTAGTCAGGTTGTTGTTGTGTACATAATTTTTTTCATCCAGCCATCTTTTAATGAGTGTGTTCCCGAGGTTACAGGCAATAAATTCTTCTATTTGCTCTTTTGGAAACTGGATAGCAGAAAGGCCAAAACTGCCATACTTGCCAATCAGGAAATTGCCGGAAGCATCCACCAGCCTTTCCATCCTTTTTTCATAAAGGCAGCGGTATTCATTGCCTAAAGTACCGCCCATTATGTTGAGAAAAAGGTACATGCCAGCGAGTTTATATAAGCCGCTGAGGCTGGTAACAGCAATACTGCCATCTTTGTGGTCGCCCGATATAAAATGGGTAAGGTCAAAGGGTGGGGCGTCAATATCCACATCTTTGCCATTTGGCCAGTTTTCCACGTAAGTTTGGCCAACCTGGTTAAAATAATCCAAATCTTGTAAAGCGCCGAATGTATTGGCATATTTTACTTCATTACCGGTAATATTGCTTGGTGTATTGGGCAGCAGTAAAAGGCCAAATACCCTTTCCACATTGGGTAAAATATCCCTTACAAGGTAAGCAAGGTCAATAAAACAACCCGAGCCCGTACCACCAGTTGTAGAGCCTGTAATAATTACAACCGGGCGTTTATTGGAAATGGGACCTGCATTTCCAATACTGGTTATTTTATTAAAAGCGTTTTTTATACTATTTATCACATCCGTAAAATTATCCTTATTGTCGTTGGTGCCCCACAATGAGAGTCTGCCACAGGGGCGGATACCACCTGCGCCCATACCGGCACTTACCACCTGGGCCGGCGGCGGTAACCAATTTTTTGAAGAATTTTTTGTTTCCCTTAGCCTTGTTACCATCCTGTCCATCTGGTAAAGGCTTAGAAAAACCCTTGAAATAGCATTGTCGTAATAGGTTAGCCCAACATTGTTGTTTTCATTTGTTTCTAAAAAAATCATAGCAATATGTTCCGGCAGCTTTGTTTTAGTTGCTTCATGGTAATAACGCTGCGCATTTTCCAGGGCTGCAAGTCCGCTGGTTCCTATTCCGATTATGATAGTTGGAGTAGCCATAAATTTTATATTGTTTTGGTGAAGGGGAGTTGTTTTTTATATTGTGTATAGCGCAAAGCAAAGAAGCCGATAACAAGCAGGTAAAGCAACAGCAATGGTAGTAGTCCAAAATACGTACCCGATTTTGCCCAGTTTATATTATCAAAGCCAGTACGCTTTATCAGCCAAAAAAAATAAACACAGAGCAGTAGTATAAGTGCTGTTGTTGCCCACAAACCGGTTAAGCGCAGCTTATGGTCTTTGTGTAATGGCCTCCCTTTCCTGTACAGTAGTTTTGAAAACAGGAGCATAAAAAGGTACCACATCAGGCAACCTGCTGCTAAAAAAATGCCGCACCTAATCAGGAGCTGAACGGCACCATCATACTGTATATTAAAGACTGTATCCATGTTAAAATTCATTTAAGGTTGAATGGTTACTTGTGTTGCTATCCAGAATGGAACTGCTACTTTTTGCGCCTTTACTGCGGCTCACATTCTCACGCAGTTTCTTTTTTTGTTTTTCTTTGTTCAGGTACAGTAAAACAGCTACTACAGCAGCTATCAACAACAACCATAGCCACCATAAGCTGCCACTTCCTTCAACTGTTATATAAGTAGTAGCACTGCTTACGGGTTTATTACTGCCGGGTACTTCACCTGACACGCTTATTTTGTAAGTACCTGCGGATAAATTTTTGCTCACGGAAGGTGCAGTAATCCCCCTGCTGCTGAGGTCTTTAAAGTTGCCACCTTCCACTTGCGTAATTGCCACATTGTATTTCATATTGTCGGGACAGTTTTTGCAAAGCCAAGAAATACTTGCGGTATTGCTCTTGGTAATAACTGGCTTTTTCCTGTTTGCCGCACTATACGGAGCAGGAAATTCTATTGAAAGGCTGCTGTCTATGGCATTAGGGGTAATAACTGGAGGAACTGTGGTGGTAGGTGCGGGGGGGGCTTTATAGTTTTTTATATCTATATATCTTAGTGGGATTTTAAAGTCATTGCTGCCTTTAAATTTAACATAACCATCATAGGAGCCCTCCAGGATCGGGTTCGATTTACTATTGAAATTTTCAACCAATTGCTGTTCATAAGCAGTGTAATTGGGCGATTTCCCTGCTGTAAAATCATTAACACCATCTGAAATAACCAGTAATAAAAAGTTGCTTAATCCCCTGCTCTTGGCCTGCTGCGCCGCCTTAGCCTTGGCCAGTGTTAGAAAGGTGAAGTTATCTTTGAATACAGTGGGGTAATTAATATCTATGAAATTGGTAACATCTGTCGGAAAACTGCTAATGGTAGTTTCCTTTACATAGTCGCTGGTAACCTTTTCTCCAAAGGGTATGAGCAATATCCTGGAGCCATTACTTACCAGTGGAGCACTGGTAACTGGAAGTGTGGAGCTTGGGTCTTTCTCATAATAGAAATTGGGGTCGTTTATTCGCCTGCCCAATAAAATATCTTTTACTACTTCCTTTGTTTTTGTACGGGCCTGCTGGGGAATACTACCCGATACATCTATCAAGATTACCACATTTTGGGATTGTTGCGCTTGGATAATTGAAAAAGCCAATGTAAGCAAGGCTGCCAAGCAGAGTTTTATATACTTCATAATTTATTCCCTGTGTTTATGAACAATATTGTTAACATACAAATTAAGTAAATGATACCCATCCAGATGGGCAGGCGCCAATCTTTTTTAAAATCTTTCAGGGCATCTTCTGTAGCCAGTATATAATCGTCCAGGCTTTTGCCATTTTGTATGTCATAGCCGCATTTTACAGCCTTATCAAATAAGGCTATTCTTTGGATTACAGCACTGTCAAATTCAACGGTATTGCCATTTTCGTAGTTTCCTTCAACATCTATGAAATGAAAATTTTCAGATGGGAAAATTTCGTTAAACTCAGGTGATTGGCATAAAAACTTAGGATTATTTGCGATTGACTCATTCAAATTGTCTATGCCATCCGTTATTACCAGAAGACAGGTGTTTTTATATTGTTTTATATCACGGGTTTGTTTTACAAAAAGATAGTTCTCCCATATATTCTGCAAAATAGGGGACCCACCCTCCGCACTGATTCCGTTAATGGCGGTAATTGCATCGCCTGGATTTTCAAAGAACTGGGTTACCGAAACATTGCCGTATTTGTTGATGCGTAATACTTCGTCAACTGTTTTCTTTTGCGCTGCCGGCTCGTTTTTAAAAGAGGTAATGATGATGTTGGTATTTTTGTTAAGCATTGCAAATGTATTGGTAAGCGCCTGTTTGCCGTTAATAAGCGCCTGGTCCATGCTGCTGGAATTGTCTATTACGATGGAGACAAGATTCTTTTCACTTTTTAACCCCCATATTGCAATACCCAGTAAACCACCTGCGGCAACCAGGATACCCCAGCGTTTCAGGATCGCAAAAGATTTGCGAGCTGTATCTGCATAAGCTGTTTGCTGTATTTCCGTTTTGGGCTGGTTGGTTATTTCACGCAGGGCTTCACGCTTATAGTATCTGCGCAACACAAGCAGATTGATGATGGGCAGTAAAAGCAGCAGGAAAAGGCAGAGCAGGTGTATAAGTGCCAGCGGTTGCCGGTCATAGAATTTGGTGGCCCACCAATAAATCATCAGCAAAGCGAATACAAAACCAGTAACCGCTGCTGCCACCGCTATGCGCTTGTGGATGGTGAAAATGGTTTTATACGGGAATTTATTTTTTGCCATAATGAACCTGAAGCCAAGGCTGACCAGCCATGCTGCCAATAATACACCCGGCAGCCAAAACCAGTAGCTTAAATCTGCCGTTTTTATTTCATTCCAGTATTGCAAAAAACCTTTTCCCAGTTGCCCAAAAAATTCCTGCATAATCGTTATTTTTTTATAATCACCTTAGTGTCAGGTGTTTCAAACCCGTTTATTTTTTTAAAGCCATACGATTTTACTTCTATTACATCATTCCTGTTCAACTCTTTTACCGCTTGATAAAGATTACCCGGTTCGTCATCAATTTCCTTCATAAATTCGGTATATTTTTCATAGCTTTCAAATAAGGGGATGTAGTTTATTTCAAGATTGGCATCTTGCCTTGCCTGCTGAAGTAATTGCGAAACCATTGGTTTAAACTTGTGGGTAGCAGCTTTTGCCCTTTGGTCCTGCATACCACTAAACCTATGCAAATTACTCATTTCTTCAGTAAGCAGCAAGGTATTATTAATGTACTGGTTCAGTAAATCCTTGAAAATATATTCACGGACGATTTTTTTCTGTTCATCATGGGTTAATGATTCACGGGTTAATTTTTGGCACAAGATGCCATCACTAATACAACCTGTATTTTTCAGTAAATTGGTTATCTGCGCCCATTTGCCAAGTGAGGAAGCCATTGGCAGGATACCAATATTATACTTTTCAATCATTTTGCGAACAGTTTCGGTATTTAAACTGTCTTTTTCCACTACCAGGCATTCATTATAAAAATCAGTGGCAGCTACGGGTATTGATTGCAACATTTCGATATACTGGTAAAAACCACGACCTATAGCCTGCAAATGAGGCGTTTTAATTATTTTATCAGCAAAGTAATCAATTTCTTTTTGCAGATTACTAATGGTGGCCTCCTGGGTTTTGTGAATCTTCTCGAAATTATCAAGCTGGGAGCGCTGATTGCTTAGCACATCTTCTTTTTCCTTCAATGTAGCCTTGGTATCAGCAACGATTTTCTCCTCTTGTTGTAATGAAATTTTCAAGTCATTAATCTTTTGTGTGTTTAGGTCTTGGCTAAGTATAATTTTAATATTTTCAGCAATTTCTTGAAGCCGATTGTTAATTGCATTAGTGCTTTCTGCATTATTGTTAGAATTTTCAGATAGTTCAGTCGGTGTAAAATTGAACAGATGAGATTTATTATTCAATATTTTTTTTAGCTCTTTTAGGTTGTTGAAATAGTCACGATTCTTTTTGCCGTCTGTTTCAGATTGAATGTAGGGATTCAATTCAATGAACCGTTGCCAGCTAATGCCGGTTTTTTCCAGATATTCTTGCACTTCATCAGCTTTCAGCTCTACCAGGTATTGCTTTTCCTTTTCTTTTTTTCGGGGTAAATGAATATATTTATACCAGAAAAAACTGCCCAACAGCAATCCGACATATATGCCAAAGGGTATCCAGAAAATGGAGGACTCATACCATGGACTTCCAGTTACGTCTTTTAGTAATTCAGCCTTTTTTAAATTTTGATTTATAACTGAAGTATCAGCAAAACCTTCTGCCTGAAAATAAATACTGTCAGATAAAGAACTTAGTAAAATTTTAACAGGCTGACCCTGAATTGCTATGTTTTTTAATACATCAAGATGCACAATCAGCATTGGTTCTTTTGTATCAACCTGTAATATTGAGTTAACATCAATATAAAGATTTTTCTTTTCTACCTTTTTCTCCTCCTTGTCAGTAGCAGGTTTCTCTGTAACTGGGGTATTTTCTTTGTCTTGTTTCAGTTTTTCTTCCCGGGCTGCTTTTTCTTTCTCCCTTTTCTTTCTATCTTCCTCTGCTTTTTTCTTTTTAGCCTCTTGTGCTAATGCTTTTGGGGACAGAGGTTTAGTTGGGTTAGTTTGATTTCCACCAGGCTGTGCCTGTAATAGACCACAAAAACAAATTAGCAATAAGCAAATCAAGTATTTCATAACTTTTGTTTTATTGTACAATCCATGTATAATGTTCTGCATTGGCATCGGTTATTTCCTGGTCTGCTACACTGCCGGCGGAGAGTAACACTTTTCCGTTGTTTAATTGCACAGCACACTGTACACTGTCATTTTCATTTACACGCAATTCCGTTTTCTTAGTTGTTTTGTCTATAGCAATAGCGGCAATTTTTGATAACTTGTGTAACTGGTTTTCTCTGATTATTGTGTCAGGGTTGCTGCCCATTACCTGGTAAAAATTTACCAGTTGATTGTCTTTTGAAAAGTCAGACATAGTATTATGTGCTTTTTGCAAAAAACGGATACCAGCCTCGTTATCATTAAACTTACTTAAAGCGGGTACCAATTCAATGTACTCAATTGATTCATCTTCTGCTCCTGTTCTGTGCTTAACACCAAAAGATGCATTTGTTTTTATATTGGTTAATGTAACAGCATCTTTACTTACCCCATACCAGCAAGCGCCCTTGGCAACGACTGTTTTAGCTTCAACTAGATTCAAGACTACCTCGTTAGGTTTATTTCCCTTTTTTTTAAGAACATCAATTACTGTCTTTTTTATTAATGGGAATAAGGTACTTCTTCCCGATAAAATAGCTGTGTCGATAACAGTACCAGACGATAGTTGCAGTAAATCATTAATAATTGTTGTGATGTTATCATAAATCAATGAGCAAAAATAGGAGTTGTTTAGTATATAGGTAGCTGCGTTTGTATTTTCTTTGCTGAAAATTTTATAGAAATCAGAATCGGGATCAATATTATCAATCTCAGTTACTTTGTAGCCCATATTGTTTGCTGCTGCTTGAATTGCGCTTTCTAAGTCATATACACTAATTAGGTTTACAGTGCCATTATCATCTATATTTGCAATGATCTTCAGTTTTATCCTCATACTCATAGCCTGCAGGGCTTTAACCCTACTATCAATTTCCTCTTTTGTGACATATTTCCGGTTTATAACTTTTTCAAATTCTATTTTTATTGCATTAATGACAGGAATGTCTTCCGCATACAAAAAAATACTTTGCAAAATGCAATAATCTATCGTATCCCCGCCTATCCCATAACCTAATTTGGCCAGGGTATCAATTGTGTAATTGGTCGTATTATCCTTTGGTATCCCTTCTCCATTGAACACTGAAGCATTAATTGTCGCCCCACCCATATCAAATACCAGTATTGACTCCTTAGAGAAGATGGCATTTGATTTGGCAAGTATTTTGTAATTGCGCAGGTAGTAAAACAATACGGCCTCGGCTTCATATATATAGCGTATTTCTTTAAATTGCCCCAGGTAGCCAATACATTCCAGCATTTCTTTAATTTTCGCTGCGGTAAAATTGTTGGGGATGGCTACAACCGCCCTTAATGGTTTAAATTGCCCTTGCTGTAGCAATTCCCTGGTTTGTTTTGTGTTGGCTTCAATCAGGTATTTTGAAAAACTAGTATAAATACCTTGTACGAGCAAACTGGATATTTTTTTTCCACTAATTTCAAATTCGTTATCCCAATCATCTTTTGAATCAAACTTTTCAGTACGTTTATCTGTAAACCCTAATAGCTTTTTAATTGATTGATAAGACGCCCTCTTTTTATTACCAAATACAGCACTTGCATCCTGTCCATATTTATAAAACTTTGCGGGCAATCTTTCATTGTGAGATTGCTTACTGTATCCGGGTTCACTAAGGTCAATTACCACTTTAGAATCAGTTATCAATTCTTCGCCATACTTGGTATGTTCTAATATAATGTCATCGGCATTAAGCCCTGCGGCTATGCAGGAGCCGCTGGTGCCAGGGTCGAAACTTACCCAAACCTTGCCCAAATCCGGCCCCGCATAAAAACTGTAATTTAACTCTTGCTGCAGATTGCAACCAAAAAGACCCAATAGCAGACTTTTAGAGGACCAGGCTGAAATGGTAATATTCAGCATTTCAGGTTCTGGTGGTGTATAATCCGGCCCGGTTTTACTGATTAGTAAAGTGAATGGATTTACCTCCCCTTTGCCATTATGACTAATCACTAATGGATTGTTAGTGTAATGCTGCTCTATAGCATCATTGTCTGCCTTCAGGCAAATATCAAATCCTTTTGGTAATCCCTGTCCCATTACAATTAATTTTAACTTGGGCTTCCAGTTAAACAGGTAATTGGGGCTTTTATATGTAAAAGTAGCTTCACAATTAAGCATATCGTTTGCCTCATGCCAGTATTTGTAGGGGGCTACTACTTTTCCTTTTTTATCGTAATCAGTTTGTTCAAAGGTATCCGTGTAGCCATTTGGTATAATGCGGATATCTGTTGGCCTGCCCCTTTTGATTAGCCAGGCTAAAAGTATTAGCGCAGCAGCTATTGGTGCAACAATGGTTAATATTGTGTTCATAATAACTTTATTTGGTGGATTGCTGTATTGAACCTGGTTGCCTGAAAGGGCTGTGGATGTTTCGTATATATAGCCGGGTTTACTCCCATCGGCTGTATAAATACAGTCTAAGGAATAGGTTAGGGTCACGTCATTTTTTTCAGATGCATCGCTGAGTATAGGTAGAGTAACTGTAAATGACGGAAGAGCATACGTTTTTTTTATGCTGTCATATTGCATTAAAGTTTCTGCATTGTTTAATACAAAGTTTGAATGCCAAAGGTTATGGTTGTTATTATCCCTGGAAGCGATAAGCGTATCAAAAATAACCTTATCGTGAAGTGCTATTTTCAACCTTACTCCCTGTATCTTTAGCCTGCTGTTATGCGAAAATTTCAGCTTTGTTGGATTGGTAATAAATTCGTCACTCTTAAACCCTTGTTGCCTTATCCCCTGGTTTCCTTCAATATTTAATGAATATTCATTGGATCCGGTTCCTCCAGCAATAGGCTTAATAAAGGTAAAGTAAGCCGCTATTGTTTTTTTTCCACCAGTAAAAGGGACATCAAAGTAATCAAGTGTGTAGAATTGCGATTTTAGTTTTTCTGTATTCTTTTTTATCAGCGAAGGCGTACCGTTACTATTTGTACTGCTGGAATGATAAATCTCTTCTATACGCATGAAATCATCCGTATTACCAAGTTTGGCGCCGGTTAAAAAATCACTGAGTGTTACGAGTATATAGTCGCTGGCATAGGAATTAGCGGTAGCTAATTCATCTAGTATTAGAGGATATACATAATTAGAGAGGGATACACCCAGTCCAAATTCATTGGGATTGGGTTCTATTTTTAATGCCTCTGATAAGTACTGTGTAATTGATAAGTTAGATTGTTTTTTTTGCGACCAGGTAAAGTGTTTATCTTTTAGAAAACAACTGGTGAATGCGCTTAATTTCCCTGATGGTGTATTGTTGAACTTGTCAACTTTTTGCAAATTTTCAAACTCAGATTTCGCAATTCCAAAATGGAAGAATGATATTTCATCTTTATCCGGGTCAAAAGCCTTGAAACCGCTGGTTCTTTCCTCATATAAGTTTATGGCGTTGGCTTCAGGGGGTAGCTGTACAGAAGGGTTAGTAAAAAAGCCCACAATCGTCTTTTGCAGGGCATCAGAATTTGCAAGTTGATTTAGGAAAGGTGCAGAAATATCCTTCACTATAATAAAGTGCCGCCTGAAGTGTAATTTCCCTTTATTTGTCTGTGACATTAGATTGCTGGCGAATAAAAATAGCAGAAGACTTAGTGATATTTTATAATAGACTTTTTTCAACTTACAATAATCAATTAACTTTACTGGTTTATATTTAAAAAGTGGTTCTTTTTTCCCAATTTAGAACTGTACACCCAATTAATTTTTTCCTATCAGGGAAATACTTAGATAAGAAAAACTTAACTCAATTTCCAGAAATGATTGCAAAAACAATACTATGAATTCAGGCAACAATAATGTAGCTACCGCAAAATGAATATTTCTCCTGTTATGTAAGAAAAAATATCTAAGTATTGCTCATGCAAAAAATAACTCGACTGCGCTAATGTGGATATTGAAAATGAATCTATGCCAGGTATAGAATCGGGAAATGTAATTGTGTAACTTTTTGTATCTTTCTGTCTTATGCTGATTTACTCCCGGTTCAGAGTTACAGGTATTATTTATTACATTTCGATAGACATAACATGGTATTAGTTCTTATTAGTTACTGTAAACATAGTTTATTTTTTTTGTATAACAAATTTTTTATAATAAAAGAATTATAGAAGCCTCTAAATAATATGTGTCGTTAATTAAATACGCATTACAATATTATACACTCTTCCCGATAATACCTGCCTTTTGCCGTAATACAGGATTTTTCCCCCGCAAATACAGGAAAAACCC